>NZ_JAAKTN010000017.1:0-143919 GCF_049174455.1 Aeromonas sp. 601027
CGTTTAGCTCAGCTGGGAGAGCACCTCCCTTACAAGGAGGGGGTCACTGGTTCGATCCCAGTAACGACCACCATATTCGCAAGCGAGGCTGAGATATCAGCTGCGGTTGCAGAGAAAGTCCCCATTCAGATGGGGATTTTTTTGCCCGCAATTCAGTACTTCAACTTCTTCTGTTGCCGGTGTGGCGAGCCGAACGCCACCTCTTAATGTGCCACTCTGCCACTCCGATCCTTCTTCATCCTGCTCTTCCGAGATTGTTCGACGGCCACTGACTTCACTCCTGTCCATCGTGATGCTGCTTATATGAACGCCTGTAATAAAGCAAACGCCAGCAATAAAAAGGGCAGGCCAAGGCCTGCCCGCACGGATTCGCAAAGCGTTACATGATCCCGCGGATCAGGATCCCGCTGATCAGCAGCGGCGCCACCACGCGCCAGCACCAGAGCAGCGCCAGACGCAGGGCGGGTGACAGGCCCGCAGGCAATATGGCATGACCCAGTCGCCAGCCCAGCAGCAGGGTCAGCACCAGACCAAACAGCGGCATCATCAGGTTGGAGGTGAGATAGTCGAGCAGCTCGAAGATGGTCTTGCCAAACAGGGTCAGATCACTCCAGGGGCCGAACGACAGACTCACCGGAATGCCGGAGGCCATGATGAGCAGGGTCAACACCCGGCAGGCGCCACGACGCGACCAGCCCCACTCCTCGGTGGTAAAGCGCACCAGATGCTCAAGCATGGAGATAGAGGAGGAGAGGGCAGCGACCAGCAGCAATAGGAAGAAGACCACCCCCAGCCCCTGACCGAACGGCAGATGACTGAACACGGCAGGCATGGTCATAAAGGTGAGCCCGGGCCCTGCGGTAGGGTCGATACCGGTGGAGGCCAGCGCCGGGAAGATCATCAGCCCAGCCAGTACCGAGATCAGGCTTGCCAGGGTGACGACCCAGACCCCAGAGCGCAGTACCCCTTCGCTATTGGGCAGGTAGGCGCCATAGGTCGTGTGTACCCCTAGCCCGATGGAGAGGGAGAAGAAGGCCAGTCCCAGCGCGTCCAGCACGCTCTGGCCGGTCAGCATGGAGAAGTCCGGCAGCAGCAGCTGGCGTACACCCGCCATGGAGCCCGGCATGGAGAGACCGACCCCAACCAGCAGCAACATCATGATGAAGAGCGCGGGCATCATCCAGCGCAGTGCCCGCTCAACCCCTTTCTGAATACCCCCCTGCACGAACCACCAGGTCAGGCCTGCGAAAATCAGATGGGTCAGCACCGGCCACCAGGGGTTGCTGACATAGCCGTTGAACAGGGCGGTGAGGGCACTCCCCTCGCTCAGGTTGAGCTTGCCAGCCATCGCCAGCGCGGCGTAACCCACGGTCCAGCCGCCCACCACGCTGTAGAAGCTGTAGATAAAGAAGCCGCAGGCGATCCCCATATACCCCATCCAGCGCCAGTTCGGCCCCACCAGTTTGCGAAAAGCGCCGAGCACCCCGCGCTGGCTATGGCTGCCGAGCAGGGTTTCGCCGACCTGTACCGCTACCCCCAGGGTGAAGCTAAACAGCAGAAACACCAGCAGGAAGGCGCCACCGCCATTGGTGGCGGTCACATAGGGAAACTTCCAGATGGCACCAAGGCCAATCGCTGTGCCTGCTGCGGCCAGCACATGACCGAGACGGGAAGACCACTGAACCTGGCTCATACAACCTCCGGGTAACACGACATCGAAGCAATACTCCTCTGTAGCAATAAACGACAGACCATAAAAAAGGCCGCCTGAGGCGACCTTTGCAATGAACATTCAGAAAAACTGTGCGTGCAAGGTCACCTCTCTTGCGAGCTAAAAAATCGACCAAACAGCACGAGGATGGCAGACATGAGGTGGCAACCTGACTAATGAATGAGGGAACAGCCTAAACCATGGAAAGAATAATTGACACATAAAATCAAAAATTTTTTATGTGTGCCGCTGTCACCACTCTGACTGTACGTACAACTCAATGTGGGGAACCTCGCAGGGCAGCATCTTTTCTACCTTGTGGCTATTTACTGGGCGATAATCGACGTAGCTTCTTCTGGAACTAGTGACCGCGACATGGCACTGACGGGGACAACGATGAGACAGGATGTCGTATGAGATGGATGATGCTGCCCTGGTTACTGATCAGCCTGAGTGTGTCGGCGCAGCCCGGATTAACCCTGCTGAGTCACGATTTACCCCCCTTTACCGAATACCGCGACGGCAAGCTCGACGGATTTGCCATTCGCCTGATCGATGAGGTGCAGGAGGAGCTTGGCACCCGTTATCCGGTGCGGATTTACCCGCTCAAGCGGGCGCTGGCGTTGGCACGGGTCGAGCCCGGCTATGGACTGTTCGTGGTACAGCGGCTCCCGGAGCGGGAGTCCCATTTCAAATGGGTTGGCCCGCTCTTTATCAATCGGGTCTTTATCTATCAGGCGCCAGATAGTCGCCACCCGCTGACCTCGCTGGCACAGTTGCGAGATCTGCCCAGAGTGGGGGTCGTGCTGGGCAATGCCGATGATGTGCGGCTGACCCATGAGGGCTACACCAATCTGGTGCGCTACAAGACGGTCGGGGAGGCGATAGAGCGGCTGATGCTGGGCAAGATCGATGCCTTGCCGATGGCGGAGCTGGTGATGGAGGCCACCCTCGACAAGATGGGGTTATCCCGGCGCAGCATCGTCAGCAGTGGCGTGCTGCTCCATCAGGCCGGTCTCTATATCGTCTTCTCCAAGGGAACGGATGATGCCGAGATCACCCGCTGGCAACATGCCCTGGAGGCCGTCAGAGCCGCCCAGGGGCGGGCCGATCAGCCCACCCGCGAAGAGTAACCGTCACACCAGACCGCGAATCAAGATCCCGCCGATCAGCAAGGGGGCAATCCAGCGCCAGCAGTTCATCAGCAAGTGATGCCAGTGGCTGGCAATCCCCTGCGGCAGCGCCTTGCGTCCCAGCTTCCAGCCCAGCAGCAGCGTCAGCATCAGGCCGAACAGCGGCATCATCAGGTTGGAGGTGACAAAGTCCAGCAACTCGAAAATGGTTTTGCCAAACAGGGTGGCGTGTTGCAGCGAACCAAACGACAGGCTGACCGGAACACCGCTAACTATGACGAATCCAGTGATGGCGCTGCAGGCCGTGCGGCGTGACCAGCCCCAGGTCTCGCACAGGAAGCACTGCAAATGCTCCAGCAGGGAGATGGCCGAGGAGAGCGCCGCAAAGACCAGCAGGGCGAAGAAGATCACCTCAAGCACCTGACCGAAGGGCAGCAGCTGAAACACCGCCGGCATGGTCATAAAGGTGAGGCCGGGGCCGGATGCCGGGTCGATACCGGTCGAGGCCAGCACCGGGAAAATCATCAGCCCCGCCAGTACCGCCACCATGCTGGCTAGCAGCACCACCCAGAGGCTGGAGCGACCAACCCCTTCGCTAGTCGGCAGATAGGCGCCGTAGGTGGTGTGAATGCCCAGACCGATGGAGAGGGAGAAGAAGGCCAGCCCCATGGCATCGAGTACGCCGGACATCCCCAGCTTGCTGAAGTCGGGCATCAGGAAGTGACGAACCCCCGCCATCGCATTGGGCAGGGTGAGGCCAAAGGCGACCAGCATCAGGATCATCAGGAACAGGGCTGGCATCATCCAGCGCAGGGTGCGCTCCACCCCTTTCTGAATGCCCCCTTGCACCACCATCCAGGTGAGGGCGGCAAACAGCAGGTGGGTGAGGATGGGCCAGACATCCCCGCTGACATAGTCATTGAAGCGGGCGGTGAGGGCCGCCGCATCCCCATGATTGAGCTGGCCGGAGATGGCCATGCCGGTATAACCCAGGGTCCAGCCGCCCACCACGCTGTAGAAGCAGTAGATGAGCAGGGTAGAGATCACCCCCATTACCCCAACCCATCGCCACTGTTTGCCGAGCAGATCGGAGAAGGCACCGACTACCCCGCGGCGACTCATGCTGCCGAGCAGGGTCTCCCCCATCAGTACCGCAACCCCCAGGGTGAAGCTGAACAGCAGAAAGACCAGCAGGAAGGCGCCGCCGCCGTTGACGGCTGTGACGTAGGGGAATTTCCAGATTGCGCCGATACCGACCGCGGAACCCGCTGCGGCGAGGATGTAGCCGAGTCGGGATGACCATTGGGACTGCTTCATAAGAACTCCAATCGAGCGCCCCTGGGCAGGGGCAGAATGGCGCTCATGTTACGGAGGTCACGGCGCAATCACTACGACGGTTATCAGGCATAAATGCGATTTATTGGCACGATTGGCTAATTTAATTCTGTTTTTTGCCCAATCCTGCCACCAAATAAAAACCGGAGCGAGATTGCTCCGGTTTGGTCTCTGACAATGGCTCGTCGGTGGACTAGATCACCCCGAGCTCCCGCAGCCGCTCCATCAGGTAGCTGTGGGCGGTATGGCGCTCGGAGAGCACCACATCCGGGCGCGGATGGAGGAACAGCGGCAGGGAGATGCGTGACTTGGCGGCATTGCCACCAGTCGGGTTGATGACGCGGTGAGTGGTGGAAGGGTAGTAGCCGCGAGAGGCCTCCTGCAGCATGTCACCGATGTTGATGATGAGGGTGCCAAAGTCGCACGGCACATCCATCCACTCGCCATCGGAACCCTTCACCTGCAGCCCCGGCTCGTTGGCGGCGGGCAGAATGGTGAGCAGGTTGATATCCTCGTGGGCGGCGGCACGGATGGCGCCCGGCTCCTCGGTGCCATCGAACGGCGGGTAGTGCAGCACCCGCAGCAGGGTCTTCTGGCTCTCTTCGATCATCGAGGAGAGGGGGCCGCTGTAGTGAGCGGCGATATCGGCCGGGGTGTACTGCTCCACCCAGCCCAGCAGCTCGGCGGCCAGACCGTTGGCGAGGCGATAGTACTCCATCGCCTGCTCCTTCAGTTCTTCCGGTATCTGGCCCCAGGGGTAGATGTGGAAGTACTCCTTGATGTCTTTCTGACTATGGCCCTTGGCCACCTCGGAGACCGACGGCGGGAAGTAGCCATCTTGGGTTTCGCGGTTGAACAGGAAATCCTGCTTCTGCTCGCTCATGAAGAAGCGATACCAGTTGTCGTAGATGGACTGCACCAGCTCTTTCGGAATGGGGTGGTTGGTCAACACGCCAAAGCCGGTGGTTCGCAGGGATTCGGTGAAGCGTTGGGCCGCATCGGGTGAGCGGTAATCGACGGTCAGGACTTTCATTGTTTTTGTTGCGCGCCAGTTAAAAGATGGCGCAGTTTACCTTGCACCTGATAACAAGGAAAGCGGGTTGGCCGCCCGTCTGGCACTGCGTTGAATAGTGACAAAAGCATCAAATAAACCGCGCCAGATCACACGGGGGCGCATCCCTTGTTATGGCCTTTTATCCTCTCTAGAATGCCGCTCACTATCTTTTCCGGAGTCTGTTCATGTCCCCCAAAATCCTGTTGCTGACCCTGCCGGTATTGCTGGCGGGATGCAGTGCCCTGTCAGAAGATGAGTGCCGTACCATGAGTTGGTACAACCTGGGTTATCAGGATGGATCGGAAGGCAAAACCCGTCAGGCGACCCGCGATTACGTTTCGTCTTGCAGCGAATATGGCCTCAAAGTGGATGAAGCCGAGTGGAAACGGGGCTACGACAAGGGGCTGGAGCTCTACTGCATTCCCGAGCTGGCTTACAGCAAGGGCAAGGAGGGGCAGGCTTATCTGGGGGTATGCCCCAATGACGCCAGCTTCCTCAAGCAGTATCAGCGTGGCTACGAAGAGTACAAACTGGCTGCCCGCCTGCGGGAGATCAGCGCCGAGCTGGAGCGTACCGAGCGTGATATCGATACGCTGGAGCGCAGCATCCGCAACGAAACCAACACGGAACAGCGTGACTATTACCGCGCCAAGCGCGATCGGGCCATTCGCCACTACGAATCCCTGCGCCGGGAGTACAACCGTCTGCGCTATCCGGATCGGGTGATCCAGTTCTCCTTCGGCGGTTAATCCCTCTCTTCATGGCCAGACCGCGTGCTGGCCATGTTGCATCCTGTCAGATCAGGGCAGTACCCAGCGCTGCAGCGCCAGTGCGATACCATCTTCGTTGTGGTCGGCTGTGACCCGATGGGCATGGCTTTGGATCTGCGGGGCCGCATTGCCCATGGCCACTGCCAGCCCCACCTGCTCGAACATACTGATGTCGTTGTTGTTATCCCCAAACGCTACCACCTGCTCCATCGCAATCCCTTCGCTGGCTGCCCACTGGGCAAGCCGGTTGCCCTTGCTGCAACCGGGCTGTACCAGCTCCACCGCATAGGGGGCCGCCCAGTCGCGGGTAAAGGGCATCTGCTCGACCACCTCGCCCATAAAGGTGTGCAGGCGTGCCGGATCCTGATTGAACAACTCCAGCTTCCAGACCGGGTTATCGAGCCAGCCTGCCAGCTCCTCGACCGGGTGGAGGGCGATCTTGAGGTGGTCCGGCTGATTGGCCGACCAGTGGCGGATGCGGGTGACATGCTCTTCACAGCCGATGTAGCCGATCCCCTCGCTCAGGTGGAACAGGGCGCCCATCTGCTGCGCCTCGACCGCGGCCAGCAGCTCGGTAAGCGGGGCGGCCGCCAGCGGGTCGCCGCTGAGGATCCCGTTTTGCACCGGATCATAGAGATAGGCGCCGTTGCTGCAGATGAGGGGGGTATCGAGGGCCAGCTCGTGATGGAAGGGACGCGCCGTCATGTAGTGGCGCCCCGTGACCAGCAGCACCTTGATGCCGTGGGCGCGGGCCTGCGCCAGTGCTGCCCGGGTGGCCGACGAGATCTTGTGATCCCGGGTCAGCAGGGTGCCATCCATATCGAGCGCGATGGCCTTGTACTCACTCATAGCTCCTCCAGCATCGAACAAATCCGCAAAGAGCTTTACCGTCCCAGACCCGGCGCCCCGATGCAAGTCTTGCCCGCGGCCGAAGCGCCGAACTGTGATCCCTTCGTGGCTCAGGTGCAGCTTGCCAGCTGTTGACGACGGTCGGCGCGGCGACGCAGCAGATAGAAACCGGCGGCACTGGCAAGGGAGCAGAGGGTGGCGAGATAGAAGGGCCACTCGGTACCGGCCAGCAGCACCAGACTGCCGAGCAGCACCGCCAAGATCTCGCTGCCCACGGCGAGGGCGCGGTAGAGTCCCATCGCCTGCCCCTGCTGCTCCGGGTGACTGCGGTTGGAGACCGCCACCGAGGTGGCCAGCTCCCCCAGACTCATGCCGATGCCGGCCGGAATGAAGGTGAGCGCCAGCCCCCACCAGTGCACGGGCAGGATAAAGAGCAGCATGCCGCTCGCCATCACCAGATGGCCGACAATCCCGAGGGAGCTGCCGCGCCAGTGGCGGGCGATGCGGGAGCCGAGCCAGGAGCCCGCCATCATGGGCAGGCTCACCAGCACCGCTGCCTGCGCCAGCTGGGCCGGATCCCAGGCCAGCCGCTCCACCAGCCAGATATTGAAGTAGGTGAAATAGAGCTGCACGGCGCCATAGCTGATTAGGGTGAGTGCGAAGTAGGGGAGCAGGGCCGGTTGCAGCAATAGCTGGCGGCTGGAGAGGGTCGCTGCCTGACGGGTGGCCGCCACAGGCGGACGATAGGGGATCAGCCAGTAGACCAGCAGCAGGTTGAGCAGGGTCATTCCTACCGCCAGCCAGGCGGCCAGACTGTAATCACCCGAGATCACCGCGGCGTAGCCCCCGATCATCGGCCCCACGACCCAGCCCAGATTCATGCCGATATTGATCCAGGCGAAGCTGCGGGCCTTGTGCTCCTTGCCGGCGAGATCCGCCACCATTGCCTGCACGATGGCGATGTTGCCGTTGCACAGCCCCTCCACAATCCGGCTGAGCAGTAACAGGGGGAGGGAGCGCCAGGCGATACCGAGTGCCATCAGGGCATAGCCTGCCAGCACCCCCGCCAGCGAGAGCAACAGCAGTGGCTTGCGGCCATAGCGGTCGGAGAGGCGACCGAGCCAGGGGCTGCCCACCAGCTGGAACAGCGGATAGAGCCCCATGATGACCCCCAGCCACACCTTGCGGCTCCAGTCGGAGGCTTCCGGTGTCAGCATTCCCTGCGCCGGATCCAGCAGCAAGGGGGCCAACACCGGGGAGGGGAGACTGAAGCCTGCAACTGCCAGCGTGACCGTCATGACCAGCACCCAGAGGGGATTTTTGTGCTCGTGTTTCTCCATGTTGCACCCATTAAATAAAGTTATTGGTTTATTTATGCTGATTCATAGATAGGATTAAGTAAAGTGAATTGTTGATTTAATAAAGGGGGCTCCCCATAATGGGGTCATGAACGCAAGCACCGACAAGATCCTGTTTCTGCTCAAGAGCCATGGCCCGCAGAGCGCCGCCGCGCTGGGGGAGCAGTTGCAGATGACCTCCATGGGCGCCCGCCAGCACCTGCTCGCACTGGAGCAGGATGGGTGGGTCACATTCAGCGACGAGGCGCGCGGGCGCGGTCGTCCCGTGCGGCTGTGGCAGCTCACCGAGCAGGCCTGGCAGCGCTTCCCCGATAGCCATAGCGACCTGACAGTGCAGCTGATCGACAACGTGCGCGAGCTGTTTGGCGAGGAGGGGATGGAGCGGCTGATCCTGCAGCGGGAGCAGCAAATGCTTGCTCGCTATCAGGAGGCGTTGGGCAACAAGGGATTGTCCGGTCGGCTAGCGGCGCTCAGGGAGCTGCGCAGCCGCGAGGGCTATATGGCGGAGATCCGCCGCGAAGAGGATGGCAGCTGGCTGCTGTGGGAGAGCCACTGTCCCATCTGTGCGGCGGCGCGCACCTGCCGCGGTTTCTGTCGCAGCGAACTGGCGCTGTTTCGCCAGCTGCTGGCGCCGGCGACGGTGGAGCGGGAGCAATATCTGCTGGAGGGGGCGCATCGCTGCCTCTATCGCATCACGCCGCCCGCGCTCTGATTTCGTCAAACGCCCAAAAACAACAAAGCAGGCGCCGGGATGCCTGCTTTGTTGCCTTCGGGGAGGGGGTTCTCTCGTTCCAGCCCGTCGTTTCCCGATAAGGTAAGACGGCTGATGGGGCTCTTGACCCGGTAAGGTCCTTCACCGCAGAGACCCGGTCAGGTATCTGCTTTGCCACCGGAAGATGTAACCATAGTATCCCTCCCGTGCCGGTGAGTGGTTGCAAAGCAACCACTTATTTCGGTTGTTTTTGCAATAGTTCACCCTTAATCTAGGAAAAGTGGATTAGTCATTGCAACGAGGAAGGGTAAATGCTGAAACTTGATCGCATAGACAGACATATTCTCGAGCTGATGCAGGAGAATGGCCGCATCAGCAATCTGGAACTGGCCGAGCTGGTCGGGCTCTCGCCGTCCCCCTGCTCCCGCCGGGTCAAGGCGCTGGAGGATGCCGGTCTCATCGACACCCACGTTACTCTGCTCAACGCCCGCCAGCTTGGCCTCACCCTCACCGCCTACATTCACATTTCCATGGACAGACATACGCCCGAGCGGTTCGAAAACTTCGACCGCGCCATCAGCGAACTGCCCGAAGTGCTCGAGTGTGACCTCATCACCGGCAATGATGCCGACTACCAGCTCAAGGTGGTGGTGCGCGACATGGAGCACTACCAGCACTTCCTGTTGGACAAGCTGACCCATATTCCGGGGGTGACCGGGGTGCGCTCCAGCTTCGTGCTGCGCCGCATCAAGCACAAGACGGCGCTGCCGCTCAACCATCTGGGTTGAGCCCGCGCAAGCCGCTTATATAAACAGAAAGAGGAGGCCAGTGGCCTCCTCTTTTACTATTCGCTCTTGGTTATTCGGTAGTGGTTATCGGGTCTGGATTAGCTGTCGCGGTGACGGGGCGACTGCCGCTGTCAGACGCTGACCTGGCTGATGTCTTCCACCTGCAGCAGCCAGCCGCTCTGCTCCTGCTGCGGTTCGCCGCTGACCCGCAGCCGCTCGCCGGTCGGCACCCACTGCCCCTCGGGCAGGGAGACCAGCAGGCTCTCGCTGCCGTTGTCGAACAGCCAGCGATCTTCGCCAAGCGATTCAATCAGATAACCTTCCATCTCCACTCTGGACTCGGCTTGCCAGGATGGCGCAACGGAATCACGGCTCTCGATGAAATCCCCCTGAACACCAAAACTGGCTAGCCCCCACAGAATGGAGAGCCCGACGATGGATGTTTGCATCTTGTCTCTCCTCTTTTGGAACTGTAGGGCCAGTATGGGAACAGAAAACTGAGCGCACCATGAACAAGGTGGCAAAGTGCTGGCGAGATCGCGAAAAAATCCGGCCAATTGGCCGGCAGTGTCATTTTATGGTGCCTGGATCACACTATTTGGCGGCTTCTTCTGCCATCCGTTCAGCTCTTGGCTTATTCGTCCACATGGCTACCCCGCGATGATCCCCACAGATCCCCTCTGCTACCACGGCGCGAACCCGGGTGCCATCTTTGCAAATGGCCTGCCAGGCGTCGGCATCATCGATGGCGAGCGAGTTGGGGGGCGGCGTGGTTTGGCAAGCCGTGAGCAGCAGGGCGCACAGGGGGAGCAATTTTTTCATGGCGGACTCCTCGGGGTGATGGGGGACTGAGAGGATGGGGATGGCCTCTCCATCAGGGCTTCACTCCCCAGCATCAGTGATAACCGGTTAAGGGGCAAGGGGAGGGGTCACCGACAGGCGCAGGTGCCGTGCAGCCGGGGCTTGCCCTGTGCCCTCCTTGGGCCTAAGGTGGGGCCGTTTTACTGCCTTATTGAAGGAGCGTTTTCATGTCCACTCTCTATCCCCGCGTCGGGGTCGGCGTCATCCTGACCAACGCCCAAGGCCAGGTTCTGCTTGGCAAACGCAAAGGAAGCCATGCCCCCTACTGGTCGATCCCGGGTGGTCATCTGGAGTTGGGGGAGAGCTTCGAGTCGGCGGCGATCCGCGAGGTGGCCGAGGAGACCGGACTGGAGATCCACGGGCCCGAGGTGGTGGCGGTGACCAACAATCTGGAGACCTGGCGCGAGAGCGGGCTGCACTATGTCTCGGTGACGCTGCACGCCCGGGCCGATGGTGAGCCGCAGCTGCTGGAGCCGGAGAAGTGCGAAGGCTGGGTCTGGTGCGATCCGCGCGCGTTGCCCGAGCCCCATTTCGACGCCAGCCGTCAGTCCATCGCCTGCTGGCTGGCGGGACGCTGCTATCTGCCGGGTGATGTGCCCATGGTGTCGGCCGAATCAGTCTGATTGTCATAAAACGATCATCGCGCTGTCATAATATCTCCTCTCCATCGTGAGAAGAGGGATGAGGGGGAAGAGCGTGGGACAGGTATTTATTCAGTTTTTATGGCTGGGATGCATCAGTTTTGGCGGCCCGGCCGCTCATATCGGCTATTTCCAGCGCACCTTCGTCCAGCGGCTCGGCTGGCTGACACAGGCCGAGTTTGCCCGCTTGCTGGCGCTGTGCCAACTGCTGCCGGGGCCTGCCTCCAGCCAGCTTGGTTTCGCCATCGGTCGTCATCGCGCCGGTCTGGGCGGGGCGCTATCTGCTTTTGTTGGCTTCACGCTGCCCTCATTTCTTCTGCTACTGGCGGCTGCGATCGGTATCGGTCAGCTGGGCAGCAATTTGTGGCTTGATGCGGCGCTGCACGGCCTCAAGCTGCTGGCGCTCATCGTGGTGGCCGATGCGGTGCTCACCATGAGTCGTCAGTTCTGTGCCACTGGAGTGACCCAAGGGATTATGGTGGTGACCGCTGCTGCACTCTGGTGGCAGCCCGGTCTGATGACTCAACTGTTGATGCTGGCGGGAGCTGCGCTGATCTGCGCCCGCAGCCAGCGCGGGGCGGGTAGTGTGCCAGCCTCCGCCGAGCAGCCTTCTGCCGCCAGCAGTCAGCCTCATTGGCCGACCCTGCTGCTGTTTGGCATCCTTTTTATCGGTCTGCCGCTGCTCGGTAGTCCGCTTGGCCAGCTGGTTGCCGACTTCTATCGCGCCGGTAGTCTGGTGTTTGGCGGTGGCCATGTGGTGTTGCCGCTACTGCAAGAGAGCGTGGGACACACTCTCAACGAGCAGCAGTTTCTGACCGGTTACAGCCTGGCCCAGTTGGTGCCGGGCCCCATGTTTACCCTTGCCACCTATCTTGGCGCCCAGCTGCAGCCCGAAATGCCGCTGATCGGGGCCCTGTTGGCGACCCTGGCGCTGTTTGTGCCCGGTTTTCTGCTGCTCTGGGCGGTGGGCCCCTGCTGGCAACAGTGGCTGGCCCGGCCCCGTCTGGCGGGGGCCGTCACCGGAATCAACGCCGCCGTGGTGGGCTTGTTGTTGGCGGCCCTCTATCAGCCGGTGTGGCAGAGTGCGGTGCTGGCGCCGACCGATCTGGCGCTGGCGGCCATCGGCTTTTATCTGCTGCGGGTGTTGAAGCTGCCGGTGCCGGCCATCGCGGCCCTGTTGGTGATGGCTGCTATCCTGCTGGCGTGAATGCGGTGAAATCCCGATTAAAAACGGCGCCTCCGTGATGGAGGCGCCGTTTTTATTGCAATGGGTAAGACGTTCAGACCTCGGGATCGAAATCCAGACTCAGGCTGTTGACGCAGTAGCGCTGGCCTGTCTCGGTCGGTCCGTCGGGGAAGACGTGACCGAGGTGAGAGCCGCACTGGCGGCAGGTGATCTCCACTCGCTTCATGCCGTGGCTGTTGTCCTCGGTGTACTCTACCGTCCCCTCGATGGCCTTGTCGAACGAGGGCCAGCCGCAGCCGGAATCGAACTTGGCTTCTGAGTGAAACAGCACGCTCTTGCAGCAGACACAGAGGTAGTCGCCGCTCTTGCGATTGTGGAGCAGGGCGCCGCTGTAGGGGCGCTCGGTGCCCTTCTCCCAGCAGACATGAAACTGCTCGGGGGTCAGTTTGCTGCGCCACTGTTCCGGATTGTTACTGCTCATACCGACTCCTTGCCATCCATACCGGAGCCCAGCATAGCGGCTCCGTAAAGCTGACTCCAGCATGCCTCTTATGCTTTGCCTGTATCTGTGATCGAGGTGGCAACCATCTCCTCACCGGATGCAGGGAGAATTTCCTGCTGCGGTGGCTGGGCATCCTCCGCCGTGCTGGCCAGTGCCACCCGCTCCAGCAGTTTGAGGGAGTGGGCTCGGCCGACTGCCACCTGCCGTTTGATGTCATCGGGCAGGAAGGGGAGGCCATCGTTGGTGGCGGTGTCGATGGTCTGGATCCACTCCAGCCCTTCTCCCGGCGGCGGCAGGCGGAACTGGATATCGTAGTCGCTGGCGTTGAACAGCACGTACCAGCGCTCGCCGACACAGTTGATCATGCCGATATCCATGGCGAACGCCTGCCCCATGGGGGCGTGCCAATCCTGATCGGTGAGCTGGTGGCCGTCCGGGTGATACCAGTTGACCTGATGGCAGCTGGATGGGGTGCCATTCCAGCTGTCGTCGCTCAGCTGCAGGTTGGAGAAGACGCAGGACTCTGCCCGCAGCGCCATCATCTGCTGGGTGAAGGCGAACAGCCGCTCATCCTCCGGTCGCCACTGCCAGTTGACCCAGCTGATCTGGTTGTCCTGGCAGTAGGCGTTGTTGTTGCCAAGCTGGCTGCGGCCCATCTCGTCCCCGGCGAGGAAGTGGGGGGTGCCTTGGGAGAGCAGCAGAGTGGCAATCAGATTGCGCTTCTGCTGCTGGCGCAGGCTGTTGACCCGCGGATCCAGGGTCGGCCCCTCTACCCCGTGGTTATAGGAGAGGTTGTTGCCGTGACCATCCCGATTGTCTTCACCGTTGGCCTGATTGTGGCGCTGGTTGTAGGAGACCAGATCCTCCAGGGTGAAACCGTCGTGATAGCAGAGGTAGTTGACGCTGGTGTGGGGTGATCGCCAGTTCTTCGGGAAGATATCCCGCGAGCCTACCAAGCGGGTGGCAAAGTCCCCCATCTTGCCCGCATCACCGCGCCAGAAGGCGCGCACTGTGTCGCGGTAGCGGTCATTGATCTCCTGCCACTGGCTCGGGAATTGACCCAGCCGGTAGCCGAAGGGGCCGATATCCCAGGGTTCGGCGATGAGCTTGACCTGTGACAGCACTGGGTCGGCCATCACTGCCTTGAAGAAGGCGCCCATGGGCTCGAACTCCCCCGCTTCCCGCGCCAGTGTCACCGCCAGATCGAAACGGAAGCCATCCACCTGCATCTCGGTGACCCAGTAGCGCAAAGCATCAAGCACCAGTCGCAGGGTGTTGGGGTGATCCAGATTGACGCTATTGCCACAGCCGGTCACGTTGGCGTGACGGGTGTAGTCCGGGCCGTGGGGGCCCGCTTCGAAGGCGTAGTAACCTGCGTTGTCAAAGCCCTTGAACGAGAGGGTGGGGCCGTCGAAGCCAGAGGCGGCAGTGTGGTTGTAGACCACATCCAGGATCACCTCGAGTCCGGCCCGGTGCAGCTCGCGTACCATGGTCTTGAACTCGGTCACCGCCTCGTCTGCTCGGGTGCTGTAACGCGGCTCCGGGGCGAAGAAGGCAATGGGGTTGTAGCCCCAGTAGTTGGTGAGTCCCAGCTGTTCCAGTCGCGGTTCCGACATGAAGGCGGCCACCGGCATCAGCTGCACCGAGGTGATGCCGAGACTCTTCATGTGCTCGATAACCAGCGGGTGACTGATGCCAAGGTAGGTGCCCTGCAGCGCTTTGGGGATCCCCGGGTGCTGCTTGGTAAAGCCCTTGACGTGGGTCTCGTAGATAATGGTGCGGGCCGGACTGATCCCGGGTTTGCCAACCCCTTGCCAGTCAAAACTGTCATCCACTACCACCGACTTGGCAATCATTCCGGCGCTGTCACCCTGATAGAGGGCTTCATCCCAGTAGGTGGGACGGCTGAGCGCCTTGGCGTAGGGGTCGATCAGCAGTTTTTGCGGATCGAACAGCATCCCCTCCTGCGGGGTACCATAGACCCGATAGCCGTAGCGCTGACCGGCCTTTACGCCGCGCACGTAGCCAAAGCGATACTGGCCACGGCGGCCGGGCAACTCCAGCCGCATCAGCTCCTGCTCCTGCTCGTCGTACAGGCAGAGCTCCACCTTGTCCGACTGGGGGGCCCAGACGCAGAAGTGGCAACCGTTCTCGTCAAGGCGGGCCCCCAGCGGGTGGCCCACCCCTTTTTCCATTACAAGCATCAAGACTCCTGTTTGATAAACAAGGTCGCCAGCGGCGGCAGATCCAGCACTATGCTGTGTGCCATCCCCTGCCAGGGGGTCGGCTCGGCAGCGAACACCAGACCTACATCATAGTTACTGCCCCAGTAATACTCGCTGTCGGTGTTGAGCACCACCCGATAGTGGCCCGCCGCAGGGACGCCGATCCGATATTCGATACGGGGCACCGGGGTGAAGTTGCAAGCCACCACAATAGACTGCTTGCCCTCTTTGTCCGCCCGCAGCCAGGCAAAGATGCTGTTGTCGGCATCGTTATGATCCAGCCAGCGGAAGCCGGTCTGCTCATAATCGGCCTGATACAAGGCAGGCTCATGACGGTAGAGGTGGTTGAGATCGTGGATCAGCCGCTGTTGACCGGCATGCTTGGGATATTGCAGCAGATGCCACGGCAGTTGGGCGTCGTGGTTCCACTCGTTGCTCTGAGCGATTTCGGTGCCCATGAAGTTGAGCTTCTTGCCCGGGTGGGCGTACATGAAACCCATGTAGGCCCGCAGGTTGGCTGCTTGCTGCCACTCGTCGCCCGGCATCTTGTAGAGCATGGAGTGCTTGCCGTGCACCACCTCGTCGTGGGAGAGCGACAGGATGAAGTTCTCGTCATAGTGGTAAACCATGGAGAAGGTCATGTCGTTGTGGTGGTAGCGGCGGTGGATCGGCTCTTTCTGCATATAGGTAAGGGTGTCGTGCATCCAGCCCATATTCCACTTGAAGCCAAATCCGAGGCCGCCGAGGAAGGTGGGGCGGGAGACACCGGCAAAGGCGGTGGACTCTTCGGCTATGGTCATGGCGTGGGGATACTTGCCGTAGACCTCCTCGTTGGTCCACTTGAGCAGGCTGATCGCCTCGTAGTTGTGGTTGCCGCCATCGACGTTCGGTACCCATTCACCGGCGTTGCGGGAGTAATCCAGATAGAGCATGGAGGCGACCGCATCCACCCGCAGGCCGTCGATGTGGAACTTGTCGAGCCAGAACAGGGCGCTCGCCACCAGGAACTGGCGCACTGTGTCGCGGCCGAAGTCGTAGATGTAGGAGTTCCAGTCCGGGTGCCAGCCACGGCGCGGATCTTCATATTCGTAGAGCGGGGTGCCGTCGAAACGGGCCAGTCCGTGGGCATCGGACGGGAAGTGGGCGGGCACCCAGTCCAGAATGATGCCGATCCCGGCCTGGTGGCACTGATCGACGAAGTATTTGAAATCATCAGCGGTGCCGTAGCGGCTGGTGGGGGAGAACATGCCCACCGGCTGGTAGCCCCAGGAGCCGCTGAAGGGGTGCTCGGAGACAGGCAGCAGCTCGATGTGGGTGTACTCCATCTCCTTGACGTAGGCGACCAGCTCCACTGCCAGTTCACGCCAGCTCAGGCTGTCGCCGTTGGGGTGGCGTTTCCAGGAGCCGACGTGCAGCTCATAGATGGAGAGCGGCTGCTCGCGTTTGTCGTTGTGCTGGCTGGCAATCCACTCGGCATCCTGCCACTGGTACTGGGCGTGGTCATAGACCACGGAGGCGAACGACGGATACTGCTCGCAGTAAAAGCCGACCGGATCGCTCTTGTGGGGCAGCCGGTTGCCCATGGGGTCTTTGAGCTCAAACTTGTAGCGATCCCCGGCCTTGAGGCCCGGCACAAACAGCACCCAGTGACCGCAGAGGCTGCGCTGCATCGGGTGGCGGCGGCCATCCCAGAAGTTGAAATCGCCGATGAGGCTCACGGCGGTGGCGCTCGGCGCATAGACCGCAAAACGCACCCCTTCCACCTGCTGGCCAAGATGCTCCACGGTGCGCAGCTGGGCGCCAAGGGTGTGATAGAGGTTTTCCGGCTGGGCGGTCAGTTCGGCCAGGCCTGCCCAGGCGGCATCCTGAAACTGATAGGGGTCGATGACCTCGGTGGTGGCATCTTGGTAGCTGGCGAGCAGCTGATAGGGGAAGGAGTTTTTGCGGCGGGTGAAAACAGTTTCAAAAAGACCCGATTCATCGGTGGGCGCCAGGGTGGCAACGACTTTGCCCGACTTGAGATCCTTGACGCGAACTTCGAGGGCATCAGGCAACCAGGCGGTCAGTTTGAGGCCGGGCCCATCCGGATTGGCCTGCAGGCCTAAGTGAGAGAAGGGATCGGAACAGCGGGCAGCAACCAAACGTTCAACGAGCATCGAGATTTCCTTTCATGACAGAGCATCCACTCCGGCCGAAGCCGGAGTGGATTTAGGTGAGAGCGCTGTGGGAGACAGCGTCTCAACGACTGGCCTCATCACGGGCTTGGCTCATCTTGCCAGCCAGTGCCTTGAGTGCCTCATTGGCAAAAATATCTTCCAGATCAGCGGAAAGCTTGCGGCGCCAGTTGGGGTATTCGTAACTGGTGCCCGGTACGTTGACCGGCTTGTCCATCTCCAGCCAGTCTTCCAGCTGGGTACTGAACAGGGCACAGCTGCCGCGGGACATATGGATCTGCAGACCGTGGTTGAGTTCGGTGTTCATGCCGACCCAGTTCACGTCATGACTGATGTTGTCAGAGATGACCTTGTGGGCATGCAGGCTGTCGAGGATCCGCTGTTTGGCCTGGTGGCGATCAGCATACAGAGTCTTCAGCACATCTTCATCCGGATACAGACCCAGTTGACGGCCGAGCGCCAGATCATCGCAGTGCCAGAAGCCCTTGAGGGTCGGCATGTCGTGGGTGGTCAGGGCTGACATCGCCTGCTCGGTGTAGTGCGCCGGGGAGATAAAGCCGCCATCTTCCTTGGAGCGCTCGAAGAAGAACACCTTGTAGGAGTGGACGCCGTTCTCTTTCAGAGTCACGTCGATCCCCTCCGGCACGGTGCCCAGATCCTCGCCGATCAGCAGGCACTGATTGCGGTGGGATTCGAGGGCCAGAATGCCCAGCAGATCGTTGACCGGATAGTAGATGTAGGCGCCCTTGGCGGCGGACGCTCCGGGCGGTACCCACCACAGGCGCAGCAGTGCCATCACGTGGTCGATGCGCAGTGCGCCGCAGGAGCGCATGTTGGCACGGAACAAGTCCACCATCGGCTGGTAGGCCGCTTCAAACAGCTTGTTCGGGTTCATCGGGGGCAGGCCCCAGTTCTGACCGAGCGGGCCGAGGATATCGGGCGGCGCACCGACAGAGGCTTTCGGGCAGTAGAGATCCTGGTTTGCCCAGATCTCGGTGGAGCCTTCGGAGACGCCCACCGCCAGATCCCGGTAGATACCCATCACCATGCCGGCAGCTTTGGCACGGGCATCGGCTTGCGCCAATTGCTCATCAGCCAGGAACTGCAGATAGAGATAGAAGTTTACATCTTGCGGGTGCTCGGCCATCCAGGCGGCAACGGCAGGGTTGTGGTAATCGCGCAGCTCCTGCGGCCATACCGGCCAGCCCCAGGCATTTTCGCCTTTGGCATAGAAGTGGGCCTGCAGGGCATCAAATGCAGCCTGCTGCTGCAGGCTGTCGCCACCGGCGGCGACGAAGGCATCGAAGGCGGCCTGACGTTCGGCGCTCAGGGTGGCATCGTCGAACACCTGACGCAGCATGCCGATCTTGGTCTCGATGACGCCGGTGTAATCGACGTTCTCTTTGGCGCGCAGATCGGCCAGATGCTGCTGGAAGGCAGGACTTGCCACTTCCGCTTTCAGGCGATCGTTCTGCTGGAATTCGGGCACCGCTTCCACATTGATATAGGCTACGTTGAGCCAGCGACGGGAAGAGGGGCTGTAGGGACTGGCGCTCTCCGGATTGGCCGGATAGAGGGCGTGGATAGGGTTGAGGCCGACGAAGTGGGCACCCCAGGCGGCGGCTTTCTCAACCAGCTGGCCCAGATCGCTGAAGTCACCGATACCCCAGTTATGGCGGCTGCGCAGGCAGTAAAGCTGCACGCTCGGACCCCATACCTTGCGGCCATCGGCAATCGGCGCCTGCTTGTAGCAGGCCTTGGGGGCAACGATGAGGCGCATGGTGGCCAGCGGCTCGTCATTGCCCTCTTCCAGCAACACCAGCTGGTGATAACCCAGCTCCGGGGCCATATCCAGCGTGACGCGATAGGCCTGGCACTCCATCTCTTCAAATTCGGCCACGCCGACCAGCTCACCCTCGATGGGGGTGAATTGACCGGACAGCACTGCACCCTGCTCCTGCTGGAGCTGCCAGGTGAGGGCGTCGTTGACGAATTCGATGGGGAGGCGAACCTCAAGGGTAACGGCGTCGCCGGTGCGAACCACCATCACAGGATCCAGCGCCCGCAGCCAGTGCTGGCGATGCTCCTCTTCCAGCTGCTGCACCAGTGCGGCCTCGTCATCGACGCGGTAGCCCATGGCGCCCAGCATGGCGGCCTTGCTCTCTTCTGATACCTGGGCCGGGTGGCCCCAGGCATCGACATACTCGCTGGCGATACCTTTTGCGGCAGCCAGCTGTTCAATCAGGGTGGTCATAGTTTGAGAATTCCCGCTGTGGATTCTATCTATACTATTTTGTTTGATTTTTATGGGGTGGTACTTGAACAGTGGCTCTTTGGCCATGCTAAACCGCGCACATTTTTACATATCTCTGTGAATGGTTGTGTGACCGAGTAGGCACTATTGTTGATATCTGCGCGATGCCACGATCTGGCACTTTTTTCGTCAAAACGTGGTAATCAGTTACATAAACAGAAAATTAATTTCACAGTTTTTCATGATATAGCGCAATTTCAGACAGAATGTTGGTTGACTCACCGGAGAGTTCTAGTAAATTTACAAGCGGAATTTTCTTTGACTACTGAACAGTTAGGTAACTAAATATGACTATCAAAGTAGGTATTAACGGTTTTGGCCGTATCGGTCGTTTCGTATTCCGTCTGGCTTGCGAGCGTGCAGACATCGAAGTTGTTGGTATCAACGACCTGATCGATGTTGACTACATGGCTTACATGCTGAAGTACGATTCAACTCACGGTCGTTTCAACGGTACCGTTGAAGTTAAAGACGGCAACCTGGTTGTAAACGGCAAAACCGTACGTGTTACCGCTGAGCGTGACCCGGCCAACCTGAAGTGGGGCGAAATCGGTGTTGACGTTGTTGCTGAAGCTACCGGTCTGTTCCTGACCGACGAGACTGCTCGTAAGCACATCGCTGCTGGTGCCAAGAAAGTTGTTCTGACTGGCCCGTCCAAAGACGCTACCCCGATGTTCGTAATGGGTGTTAACGACTCTACCTACGCTGGCCAGGACATCGTTTCCAACGCTTCCTGCACCACCAACTGCCTGGCACCGATCGCCAAGGTTCTGAACGATACCTTCGGTATCGAGTCTGGCCTGATGACCACCGTTCACGCTACCACTGCTACCCAGAAGACCGTTGATGGTCCGTCTGCCAAAGACTGGCGCGGTGGCCGCGGTGCGGCTCAGAACATCATCCCGTCCTCTACCGGTGCTGCCAAAGCTGTTGGCGTAGTTATCCCGGAACTGAAAGGCCTGCTGACCGGTATGGCTTTCCGTGTTCCGACTCCGGACGTCTCTGTTGTTGACCTGACCGTTAACCTGAAGAAAGCTGCCACCTACGCAGAAATCTGCGAAGCGATGAAAGCTGCTTCCGAAGGCGCTATGAAAGGCGTTCTGGGCTACACCGAAGACGAAGTTGTATCTACCGACTTCCTGGGTGAGCGTCAGACCTCCGTATTCGATGCCAAGGCTGGTATCCAGCTGAACGACAAATTCGTTAAAGTTGTATCCTGGTACGACAACGAAATGGGCTACTCCAGCAAAGTTCTGGATCTGATCGCTCACATCTCCAAGTAATTTGGGATGCGCAATCGCGTAGCTTGAAAAAGGCGGCCATTGGCCGCCTTTTTGTTTTTCGGTTTCCCCTGATGACAGGAGTCCACATGCAATCCATTCGTCCCCTGACAGCCAATTGCAAGCTTGCCAACAATGCGGCCGGTCTGCCGGTTCTCACTATCAACAACGACTATGCCAAGGCCGAGATCAGCCTGTTTGGCGCCCATGTGCTGAGCTATCAGCGTCATGGCGAGCCGGCCTCCATCTGGCTGAGTGACAAAGCGGTGCTGGATGGCAGCAAGCCTGTTCGCGGTGGTATCCCGATCTGCTGGCCCTGGTTTGGCCCGGCGCCCGCCCGCGTCGGTAGCGGCAAGCCCTCCCACGGTTTTGCCCGTACCACCCTCTGGATGCTGGACGGGGTCTCCGATCACGCTGATGGCACGCTTGTTCATCTTTCCCTGCGCGACAGCGAGGCAACCCGCGCCCTGTGGGATCACCCCTTCGAACTGGAGCTGGACGTGCTGGTGGGCAAAGAGCTTTCGCTGGTGCTGACCACTCGCAACACAGGTGCCCAGCCGCTGACTTACAGCGGTGCGCTGCATACCTATTTGCAGATCAGCGCACCGGAGGCGGTGAGCGTGAGCGGTCTGGGCGAGCCCTATGCCGACAAGCTGACCGGACAGGATGCCAAGCAGCAGGGGGCATTGACCCTGAGTGGGCCGCTGGATCGGGTCTACTGGCAGCCAGAGGCGCTGGTGAGCGTGCAGTATGGTGAGCGCGAGACCCGGGTAGTGAGCGGTAACCACGACAGCGTGGTGGTCTGGACCCCCTGGCTGGAAGGGGCTACCGCCATGGCCGACATGAGCGACGATGGCTATCGCACTATGTTGTGTGTCGAGGCCGCCATCGCTGGCGAGGCGGGGGTGACCGTTGCGCCGGATGAAGAGCACAGTCTCTCTACCGTGATCATCTGATCAGGATGAGGTTCAGATAAATAAAGAGGGCTCCCGCGGGAGCCCTCTTTGCATCTCGTGACGGCGGCAATCAGGCGTTGCCCTGGGTCTTGAGCTTGAGTTCGGCGGCGAAATTGAGCATGCGATCGAGGGGGATCAAGGCTTTGACCCGCAGATCTTCATCGACATGGATCTCGTGGCGCTCGGCACCGTCGGTGAGCGCCTCCTTGATCGCCACCAGACCGTTCATCGCCATCCAGGGGCAGTGGGCGCAGCTGCGGCAGGTAGCGCCATCGCCACCGGTCGGTGCTTCCACCATCTCTTTCTCCGGACAGGCCTGCTGCATCTTGTAGAAGATGCCCCGATCGGTCGCCACGATCAGCTTCTGCTGGGGCAGCTCCTTGGCCGCCTTGATCAGCTGGCTGGTGGAGCCCACCGCATCGGCCAGCTCGATCACCGAGGCGGGGGATTCCGGATGAACCAGCACGGCGGCATCCGGATTCTGCTCTTTCAGCTCGCGCAGGGCGCGGGCCTTGAACTCGTCGTGGACGATGCAGTGGCCCTGCCAGCGGAGCATCTGCGCCCCGGTCTTCTTCTCTATATAGGCGCCCAGATGGCGATCCGGGCCCCAGATGATCTTGTGACCCAGACTGTCGAGGTGCTCGACGATCTCCAGCGCGATGCTGGAGGTCACCACCCAGTCCGCCCGCGCTTTGACGGCGGCCGAGGTATTGGCATAGACCACCACGGTATGGTCGGGATTGGCATCGCAGAAGGCGGAAAACTGCTCGATGGGACAGCCCAGATCGAGGGAGCATTCGGCCTTCAGGGTCGGCATCAAGACCCGCTTGTGGGGGCTCAGGATCTTGGAGGTTTCACCCATAAAGCGAACACCGGCGACGATCAGGGTTTGTGCTGCGTGATCGCGGCCAAAACGGGCCATCTCCAGCGAGTCACCGACGAAACCACCGGTGGCTTCGGCCAGCGCCTGGATCTCGGGATCCGTGTAGTAGTGGGCCACCAGTATCGCCTTGCGCTCCTTGAGCAGCGCCTTGATTTCTGTGGTCAAGGTCGTTTTCTGCTCGGCGCTCAGGGGGAGGGGTTTGGCTGGGAAGGGGTAGTCCATATCGACTACCGGCGGGACACTGCTCAGTGCATTGCTCATTGCGACTGTTCCATCAACGCTCGGGAAGGCCAAAATTATAACCAGAAGCCGGTGACAAACCCATCACAAATCCGGTGTGCTGCAAGTGGACGAATATACTCAACTTATTCGTTGTCATATTGCCATAAGGAGTTGTCGTATGAAGCAACGTTCCCTCAAGTTCAAGTTGTTGTCTCTGACCATGGGGCTGTTTCTGTTGACCGGGCTGGCCATGACCCTGTTGCAATCGGCTTCTTTCAGTTCCCTTCGCAATATGGTGATGACCCAGACCAGCGATGCACTGGAAGAGGAGGTCTCCCGCAGTCTGCAGTATCAGGCAGAGCGCTATGCCATCCAGATTGCTTCGCTGATGCAGAACTCCTACCAAATCCCCCTGACCGTGACCGCCCAGATTGAAGCAGCCATGGCCAAACCGGAACAGCGCTTGTCGCGGCCTCAAGTGGAGTCGTTGCTCGGCAGCAGCCTGCAGCAGGCGAGCGGGATCAGCTCCATCTATGCCCAGTTTGAACCGAACGGCTACGATGGCGAGGATGCCAACTGGGTGGCCGGAGCCAGCCACTCGGTGGCGGGCAAGGGGAGTCTGGAGGTCTATTTCACCAAGGATCAGGGAGGGGCCGTCGCCCAGCAAGCGGTGGACGCCGCCGCCAGCGAGGCCAAGTTTGATACCTCCCTCAACGAGTTCGGCATTCGCAACAGCGAGTGGTATCTCTGTGGTCGCGATACCCGTCAGCCCTGCCTGATGGAGCCTTACCTTTACGAAATCAGTCCGGGAAACAAGATGCTGATGACCAGTCTCACGGTGCCCGTGCTGCGTGACGGCAAGTTTGTCGGGCTGGCCGGGGTGGATATGAACCTGCCCATCTTCCAGCAACTGGCTGAAAACCTTGGCAAGAGCCTCTATGACAACAAGGCGGATGTGACCCTGGTCAGCAAGATGGGGCTGATTGTGGGCAGCAACCGCTATGCCGACAAGCTGGGCCGTCCACTCAAGGAGGTGGGCCTGACCCTGCCTGACGGTCGGCCGGTCAGCAGCGACAGTGACTTCATTCTTCATCAGCCCATTCGGGTTGAAGCAGCCAATACCCAGTGGTGGTTGATGATCAAGGTGCCCAAGGCGCTGGCGCTCGGCAAGGCGCACGCCATCAGCAATGAACTGGGCGCCCTGCTGGTGGATGGCCAGCGGCAGCAGATCATCGCCATGGGCGGGATTACCCTGCTGGTGCTGGGGCTGCTGGTCTGGTTTATCCAGACCATTACTGCGCCACTTTCTCTTATCAGCCGCCATGTGGGTCATCTCTCCAGCAACGAGGGTGACCTGACCCAGCAGATGGAGATCGACACCCATCAGGAGCTGATCGATCTGGGTTCTCAGCTCAATGCCTTCCTCGGCAAGCTGCGGGGCATGGTGCAAATGAGCAAGGGGATTGGCCAGCAGGTCTACCAGCAGGCGCGGGAGATGAAACATACCGCCGACACCATGCGCAACAGTCTGGACGAGCAGAATCTGGAGCTGGAGAGCGTGGTGAGCGCCATGCATCAGATGAGCACCACGGCAGTCAGCGTAGCGGGTTATGCCGAGCAGGCGGCGCAGGAGTCGGAAGCAGCGACCCACCACATCAATACCGCCCAGCAGACCCTCAGCAATGCCCGCAACGAGATCCATACTCTGGTCGGCGATATGCATGAGGCGGATAAAGCGGTGGCGCTGGTGGCCCAGCGCAGCACCAATATCAGCAGGATCCTCGATGTGATCCGCGCCATTGCCGAGCAGACTAACCTGCTTGCCCTCAATGCTGCCATCGAGGCGGCGCGGGCAGGGGACATGGGCCGTGGCTTTGCGGTGGTGGCAGACGAGGTGCGGGCGCTGGCGACCAAGACCCGTGAATCGACCGACGAGATCGGCCAGCTGATTGGTAGCCTGCAGACCGAGGTGAGCAGCAGTCAACGTCTGATGAATACCGGCATCGAGCGCTCCACCACCACGGTGCAGGGCACCGAGCAGGCGTTCGAGGCGCTCAATCGGGTAGTGGCCCAGATCCAGCAGATCCACGACCACATCAGTCAGGTGGCTACCGCCGCCGAGCAGCAGAGCGCCGTCAGTGACGATATCAACAAGAATTTGATGCGGATTGGTGATACCGCCAACGTGATCGGGCAGGAGGCCAGCTCCAGCCATCAACTGAGCGAGGTGCTGGAGCAAGCGGCCACGGCGCTCGCCAGTCAGCTCGATCGGCTGCGTACCTGAGTGGCAGCCAGAGAGACAAAAGCCCGCGAGCGATCGCGGGCTTTTTTATGACTCGACGGCAGAGTTGCGTCAGTTGCGGGGTTCAACCAGCAGGATGTGGGAGTCGGCCCCGACCACCCTGACCTTGCTGCCCGCAGGCAGCGACTCGTCACAGCGCACCGTCCAGACTGTATCGTCCAGATGCACCCGACTGGTACCTTGGGTGACGTCATCCAGCAGGGTCAGCTCGCGGCCCATATAGCTCTGCATCCGCTCGTTGATGGTGCTGGCGGCATCCTGACCCGAGTTGTCGCGCTGGTGCTGCCAGCGCCACCAGGCCCAGGTGGTGAGCAGGGATTGCACCGCAAACAGCAGCAACTGCGCCTGCCAGCCGAAGGGCCAGATCAGCAGCAGTAGCCCCACTTCCAGCGCAGCGATGCCGGTCCAGAGCAAAAAGCCCACAGAGCCGAGCACCTCGATGGCCAGCAGAATGAAGCCGAGTCCCAGCCAGTGCCAGTGGGTCAGCCCCTCTAACAGGGCTGTCATGACTTGCTGCCCTTGCCATCTTTGTTGAACAGCTCGGCCATGCCAGCCACAGAGCCAATCAGGCTGCCCGCTTCCAGCGGCATCATGATGATCTTGCTGTTGGGGCCTTCACCGATGCGGGCCAGTGCCTCGGTATATTTCTGAGCCACGAAGTAGTTGATGGCCTGCAGGTCTCCTTCCGCAATCGCCTGGGAAACCATATGGGTCGCCTTGGCTTCCGCCTCGGCAGCCCGCTCCCGTGCTTCGGCGGCGAGAAAGGCGGCCTGACGCTCACCTTCGGCTTTGAGGATCTGGGACTGCTTCTCACCCTCGGCTTTCAGGATCTTGGACTGGCGCACCCCTTCGGCCTCCAGCACCTCGGCCCGTTTCTGACGCTCGGCCTTCATCTGGGCGTTCATCGCCTCGACCAGTGCCAGCGGCGGGCGCACATCTTTAATCTCGATCCGGGTCACCTTGATGCCCCAGGGGGCGGTGGCGGCATCCATGGTGCGCAGCAGCTTCTCGTTGATGGTGTCGCGCTGGGAGAGCATCTCGTCCAGTTCCATGGCGCCGAGCACGGTCCGCATATTGGTCATGGTGAGATTGCGGATGGCGCTGGTGAGATCGTTGACCTCGTAACCCGCTTTGCGGGCATCCACCACCTGCACAAAGCTGATGGCGTCGATGGTGACGTTGGCGTTATCGCGGGAGATCACCTCTTGTGCCGGGATGTCCAGCACCTGCTCCATCATGATGATCTTGTGGCCGACCCGATCCACGTAGGGGATCAACAGGTTGAGGCCCGGGGTCAGGGTGCGGGTGTAGCGGCCGAAGCGCTCCACCGTCCAGTTGTAGCCCTGGGGCACTATCTTGATGCCCGCGCTCAGGGTGGCGAGCACCAGGAACACAAAAATCCCTAGCACAATCAATGATTCATTCATCATTTAGCTCCTTATGAAACACAGTCCCTAGCCTATGGTCTGGCGTCAGGTACCACAAGTGACTTCGTACGCCTTTGTCATGAATTGGCTTTGCTAATTACCAAAACGCATTAAAAAGCATTTTTTATTATTTTGAGGGATAAGCTGCCCTGCCTATAGTCGCCCCATATTAGTCGTGTTCCGAGGGATGGGCCGAAATGGATTATTTACCTATGTTTGCCAAGTTGGAAGGCCGCCCGGTACTGCTGGTGGGCGGGGGCGAGGTTGCCCTGCGCAAGGCGCGCCTGCTGCTGGCGGCCGGTGCCCGGCTGACCCTGGTCTCCCCGGAACTTGAACCGGAATTTGCGGAATTCACCGGTCGTTTCACCCATATGGTGGAGCGCTTCACCCCGGCCCATCTGGCTGGCCAGATTTTGGTGGTGGCGGCGACCGACAACCTCGAAGTCAACGCGCTGGTTTATCAAAGTGCCAATCAGCTGGGTCTGTTCGTCAATGTGGTGGATGACCCCAAACGCTCCAGCTTTATCTTCCCCTCGATCATCGATCGCTCGCCGCTGATGGTGGCGGTCTCCAGCGGCGGCAAGGCGCCGGTGCTGGTGCGCTTGCTGCGCGAGCGGCTGGAGAGCCTGCTGCCGCGCCATCTTGGCGGGCTGACCGAGCTCTCTGGCCGGGTCCGTGACAAGGCCAAGCGGGTGCTCTCATCGATTTCCGATCGCCGCCGCTTCTGGGAGCGCGCCTTTGCCTCCAACACCCTCGCCAGCCTGATTGAAAAAGAGGATTGGCAAGGAGCCGAGCAGTGGCTGAGTGATGGCCTCGACCAGGCGAAAAGCGAAGTGGGCGAGGTGGTATTGGTGGGGGCGGGCCCCGGCGATCCGGGCCTGTTGACCCTCAAGGCGCTGCAACAGATTCAACAGGCTGAAGTGGTGCTTTACGACCAGCTGGTCTCCGCCGAGATCCTCGATCTGGTGCGCCGCGACGCCACTCTGGTGTCGGTCGGCAAGAAGGCGGGTGCCCACAGCGTGCCGCAGGAGGAGACCAATCGCCTGCTGGTGGAATACGCCAAGGCGGGCAACCGGGTAGTGCGGCTGAAAGGGGGCGATCCCTTTATGTTTGGCCGGGGCGGCGAGGAGCTGGAAGTGCTGGCCGATGAAGGCATCCCCTTCACGGTGGTGCCCGGCATCACGGCCGCTGCCGGTGCCACCGCCTATGCCGGTATTCCGCTCACTCACCGTGATTACGCCCAGAGCGCTGTTTTTATTACCGGCCACTGCCAGATCGATGGCAAGGAGCCTGACTGGCAGCAGCTCGCCGCCACCAGTCAGACCCTGGTCATCTACATGGGGCTGATGCGCTCCGAGCATATCCAGCAGCAGCTGGTGGATCACGGCCGAAGCCAAGCCACTCCCATCGCCATCATCGAGCGCGGCACCACATCCCGCCAGCGGGTGCTGACCGGCACCTTGGCCGACTTGGCCGAGCTGGCCAAACAGGCGGTGAGCCCGTCCCTTATCGTCATCGGCGAAGTGGTTGCCCTGCGCGATCGGCTCGCCTGGTTTGGGGAACAGGGCGGCGATCAGCAGCGCGCTAACCCGGATCTCGACGGCTGCGACCTCAAGCTGGTGCAGCTGGCCTGACCCGGAAAGAGATATTTGATGCGGCTGCCGGTGCGGCCGCGCACTGAACCACCCAGCGCCTTGAGCAGGCGCATAAGCAATGACCCGAGGACCAACATGGACCGTGAAAGATTGACGCACTTGCAGCAGCTGGAAGCCGAGAGCATCCATATCATCCGCGAGGTGGCTGCCGAATTTGAAAACCCGGTGATGATGTACTCCATCGGCAAGGACTCCTCCGTCATGCTGCATCTGGCCCGCAAGGCCTTCTATCCGGGCAAGATCCCGTTCCCCTTGCTTCACGTCGATACCGACTGGAAGTTCAAGGAGATGATCAAGTTCCGCGACGAGACCGCCAAAAAGTACGGGCTGGATCTGATCGTCCACAAGAACCCGGAAGGGCTCGCCATGGGCATCAACCCCTTCGTCCACGGCAGCGGCAAGCACACCGACATCATGAAGACTGAGGCGCTCAAGCAGGCGCTCAACAAATACGGCTTCGACGCAGCCTTCGGTGGCGCCCGCCGCGACGAGGAGAAGTCCCGCGCCAAGGAGCGGGTCTACTCCTTCCGCGACAAGTCCCACCGCTGGGATCCGAAAAACCAGCGCCCGGAGCTGTGGCGCGTCTACAACAGCCAGGTCAACAAGGGGGAGAGCATCCGGGTGTTCCCGCTCTCCAACTGGACCGAGCTGGATATCTGGCAATACATCTATCTGGAAAAGATCGACATAGTGCCGCTCTACTTCGCCGCTTACCGTCCGGTGGTGGAGCGCAACGGCATCAAGATCATGGTGGATGACGAGCGTATGCCCATCGGCCCGGAAGACGAAGTGAAGCAGGAGCTGGTGCGCTTCCGCACCCTCGGCTGCTACCCGCTGACCGGGGCTATCGAATCCGATGCCACCACCTTGCCGGAAATTATTGAAGAGATGCTGCTCACCACTTCGAGCGAGCGGCAAGGGCGGCTGATTGACCACGATCAGGCCGGCTCCATGGAGCAGAAGAAGCGTCAGGGATATTTCTAAGGAGTCGTCAGCATGAACAGCCATATTCAGACCGCCATCACCGAACAGGGCATCGAAGCCTATCTGCACGCCCAGCAGCACAAGAGTCTGCTGCGTTTTCTCACCTGCGGCAGCGTGGATGACGGCAAGAGCACCCTTATCGGTCGCCTGCTGCACGACTCCCAGCAGATTTATGAAGATCAGCTCAAAGCGCTGGAGTCCGACAGCCAGAAGCTCGGCACCACCGGCGAGAAGCTGGATCTGGCGCTCTTGGTAGACGGCCTGCAGGCGGAGCGTGAGCAGGGCATCACCATCGACGTGGCCTACCGCTATTTCTCCACCGCCAAGCGCAAATTTATCATCTCGGATACCCCGGGCCACGAGCAGTACACCCGCAACATGGCCACCGGCGCTTCCACCTGCGATCTGGCCATTATCCTGATCGATGCCCGCAAAGGGGTGCTGGATCAGACCCGCCGCCACAGTTTTATCGCGAGCCTCTTGGGCATCAAGCAGTTCGTGGTGGCGGTCAACAAGATGGATCTGGTGGAGTTCAGCCAAGAGGTGTTCGAGCGCATCAGTGCCGATTACCGCGAGTTCGCCAAGAAGCTCAGCGTCGACACCATCCATATCGTGCCGGTCTCGGCGCTGGACGGTGACAACGTGGTTAACCAGAGCGACAAGCTGGCTTGGTACGAAGGCGAAACCCTGCTTGCGCTGCTGGAATCCGCCGAGGTGGAGCGCGAGCTGGAGCGCCATCCGGTGCGCCTGCCGGTGCAGTATGTGAACCGCCCCAATCTCGATTTTCGCGGCTTCGCAGGCACGCTCGCCTCCGGCATCCTGCGGGTGGGCGACAAGCTGGCGGTGCTGCCGTCGGGCAAGGAGAGCACAGTGACCCGCATCGTCACCTTCGACGGCGATCTGGAGTACGCCCTGCCGGGTCAGGCCATCACGGTCACCTTCGCCGACGAGATCGACATCAGCCGCGGCGATCTGCTGGTGGATGCCGCCAACCGCCCGCAAGTGACCCAGAACCTGCTGGCCCATATCGTCTGGATGGGGGAGGAGTCCCTGCAACCGGGCCGGGTCTACGACGTCAAACTGGCCACCAAGAAGAGTCGCGGTCAGGTGGAGGCCATCCGCCACCGCATCGAGATCAACAAGCTCGACGAGTTGCCCGCCTCCGAGCTCAAGCTCAACGAGATCGGCCTGTGCGAGCTGAGCCTCACCGACCCGGTGGCGTTCGACCCCTATCAGGAGATCCGTGATACCGGCAGCTTTATCCTGATCGACCGGCTGACCAACGTCACCGTCGGCGCCGGCATGATAGTGGAAGGCTTGGCCGCCAAAGCGGTAAAAGGGCACTACAGCGAGTTCGAAATCGAGCTCAACGCCTTGGTGCGCAAGCACTTCCCGCACTGGCAAGCCCTTGCCATCGGTAACGACACAAGCAAGGAGTAAGCCCATGACCTGGCAACAATTCCTGGTGCTGGGTCTGCTGGCTGCTCTCGTGGCCCTGCTGATCCAGGGCAAACTCCGCCCGGCGCTGCTCTTCTCGGGCGCCGTGCTCATCACCTACCTGAGCGGGCTGGCGGATATCAACGCCGTGGTGGCGGGCTACACCAACAGTGCCCTGCTGACGCTGGTGCTGTTGCTGCTGGTGTCGCTGGCGGTGGAGAAGACCCGCATCATGAGCTGGTTCGCCAATCTGGTGGGCACGGGTTCATTCAACAAGGTGCTGGTGAAGGTGTGGTTCTCCACCGCCTTCCTGTCTGCCTTCGTCAACAACACCGCCGTGGTGGCCTCCATGCTGGGCGCGGTCAAACGCAACCCCAACCATGCGCCCTCCCGGCTGCTGCTGCCCATGTGCTTCGCGGCCACCTTTGGTGGGGTGCTGACCCTGATCGGCACCTCCACCAACCTGATCGTCAACAGCTTCCTCATCAAGATGGGGGCGCCGCCGCTCGGCATGTTCGACTTCTTTATGGTGGGTGTGGGCACCCTGCTGACCGGTCTGGTGGCCGTGCTGCTGTTTGCCCGTCACCTGCCGGAGCAGGATACCGAGATGAGCCGCGAATCCGGCTACTTTCTCGAGGCCAAGGTGGGCGCCGGTTCGCCGCTGGCGGGGCGCAGCGTCAAGGAGAACGGCCTGCGCAGCCTGAAAAGCCTATATCTGGCGGAAATCATTCGCGGCGATCAGGTGATTTGCCCGGTGCAGCCGGAACACGAGCTGCATGAAGGGGACGTGCTGCTGTTTTGCGGCGATGTGGAGAGCGTTGGCGTATTGCAGGAGATGAAGGGGCTGGATCTCTACGGCCAGCACCGCCTCAACGGCCAGCATCTGGTGGAGGTGATCGTCAGCCACAGCTCGCGGCTGGTGGGTCAGACCATCAAGGATGCCGAATTTCGCACCCACTTCGATGCGGTGGTGCTGGCGGTGCGCCGCGGCGAAACCCAGCTTACCGGCGGCCTCGGCCAGATTGAGCTGCACGCCGGTGATACCCTGCTGCTGGCCCCCGGCCCCCAGTTTGCCCGCAACAAGTCGTTGGGGCGGGAGTTTGTGGTGGTGAGCGGGCTGGAAGCTTCCACCCGTCTCGATGGCAAGCGCAGCGCTGCCGTGGTGCTGGGGTTTCTCGGGGTGTTGGCGCTCTCGGTGTTCGAGCTGGTGCCGCTGTTCAAGGGCTTGCTGTTGATGCTGGTGGCGCTGCTGCTCACCCGCATCCTGACCCTGGACGAGATCCGCCGCCGCTTCCCGCTCGATATCTGGCTGGTGGTGGGCGGGGCGCTCGCCATCGCCGATCAGCTGGAAAAGAGCGGACTGGCCAAGCTTATCGCCGACTGGCTGATGGGAGAGTTCAACGGTGCCAGCCCCATCATCGCCTTTATCGGTATCTATGTGTTTACGCTGGTGCTGACCGAACTGATGAGCAATAACGCTGCCGCCGCACTGGCCTTCCCCATGGGTTACCAGCTGGCGCTCAGCATGGATGTCTCGACCATGCCGTTTATTCTGGCGGTGCTGTTCGGGGCCAGCTCCAGCTTTATCCTGCCCTATGGCTACCAGACCAACCTGATGGTCTATGCCGCGGGCAACTACAAGATGCCGGACTACCTCAAGCTGGCGCTGCCGGTCTCGCTGGCCTATAGCCTCGGGGTGATTGTGATGGTGCCCCTGCTGTTTCCGTTTTAAGGCGTAAATGCCAATCAAGGAGTGTTGGGTGAGCAATACCATGGCACCAGCACGTTGTCGGCTGATAGTCCGAGGCGGCTCCCCGTGGTGCCGGACAGTTTAAGTTTTAAGGCGTGAGCGCCAATCAAGGAGTGTTGGATGAGCAATGCCATGGCACCAGCACGTTGTCGGCTGATAGTCCGAGGCGGCTCCCCGTGGTGCCGGACCGTTTAAGTTTTGAGGCGTGAGCGCCAATCAAGGAGTGTGGGATGAGCAATATCGTGTGGCACAAACATGCCGTGGACAAACAGAGCCGGGCCGAGCTTAAAGGGCAAAAACCGCTGGTGATCTGGTTTACCGGGCTGTCGGGGGCGGGCAAATCGACCCTGGCGGGGGCGCTGGAGCAGGCGCTGGCGGCACAAGGCAAGCACACCTATCTGCTGGATGGGGACAATGTGCGCCACGGCCTGTGCGGCGATCTCGGTTTCGATGATGCCGCGCGGCAGGAGAATATCCGCCGGGTTGGCGAGGTGGCAAAACTGATGGTGGATGCTGGCCTTATAGTGCTCACCGCCTTTATCTCGCCGTTCCGTGCCGAGCGGGCGCTGGTGCGCAGCCTCTTGGGTGAAGGGGAGTTTGTCGAAGTGTTTGTCGATGCGCCGCTCGCCATCTGTGAAGAGCGTGATCCCAAGGGCCTCTACAAGAAGGCTAGGGCAGGGGAAATTCGCAATTTCACCGGTATCGACTCCGCCTACGAGGCACCGGAGCAGCCGGAAGTCCATCTGCTTAACGCCGGTAAACCGGTGGACGTGTTGGTGGATGAGTTGCTGACTGCTCTAAGGCTGCGGGGGAGGATTGACTGAGGTTTATTATCAGTATCGAACTTTGATTGATAATGGGGGGCAATTGCCCCCTTATTAATCTGCAATTCGAACCTGTGGGCTAATTTTTACGAAAAACACGTTTAAATACTCCGTTATATTTTTGATGCGGCCATTAATAAGCAATAATTTTTGACGTTTTTACAATGCTCTCCTATCCAATATGCAAAAGAGGTGCTCTGTTGCCAATTAATACCAACTAAACTGTTGTGAATAGTGCTATCTGGAGTAGTGAGCGAACCATGTGCAATAACCTGCTCTGGTACATTGTTTCGGCCACACCACCATTCAGGCATTGAACGCTTCCATTTCGTCTCGAGCCAAACGTCAGATAAAGCTACCACATATTCACTTGCGTAGTCGGTCACACCATTATCACGAAGGAACTGTTTATCCTTATGATGAAGACGCTCTATATCTTGTATGATTTCTTGTTTTTTCTTTGTATGTGACAAACGCTTTGCTTCAATGAAAAAAACAGCTTTGTGCTTAGGGGAAAAAACAAAAGCATCAATGCGCTGTTTTTTCTCCACCCAAGGAAATTCAAGCCAAGACACAGCGTGTTCATCATCAAGACATTTTATTATGGCATTTACGAAAATATGAGCCTGATTGGCTTCTGTGAAACCTGAACTCCCTCTCGCTGGATAAAAGTTTTCAAACGTCTGAATGTAGGTTTTGATCATTTCATTAAATGATTGCGCAAGGATTTGTATCATGTAAACCCCGAAGAATATAATGCCACACAAAGGTGTGAACAATATTGTAATGACATTGCACAATGTTACCTAAAATAATGCATGAAATCCATATATTGGACATCAATCTATTCTTATGATGGTGTAATAATTGTAGCAAAAACCAGCTATGCTAAGGTTTGCTCAAATGGTAGGTATTCTAATTCGGTTAGCACTGATGTTTCTTGAGCTACCTCAAGGAGGCCCATATCTACCCCGCAAGGGTACTTCCGGTCTTTGAATAGTTTGTTAGCCGTTTACACGTTCGAAGTTTAACTCTTCATGGCGAACTGTGTCTTGTCGCCCTCGATAAGCCCAAGAGCCTGTTAACTTCCCGCCACGCTCTTCAATTTTAAATAATCCTGATACAAACGATAAAGATGAGTTCGATGTACTGCGCATTTTTATAATCAAGAACCCTTCCCAGGTTTCGCCATCAATGGTTAAGTTTTGAATATAATCGTTGTTGCTATGTTCAACTCGCATAGAACCCAAACCATAAACTCTATGAGCACTCTGTTTGAGGTCTAGCTGACATGAATATATGACTCCATTATCATATTTTATGTTGTATTTCCAAGTCCCTTTTAAATCTACTCCCTTGTAAATAAGCTCTTGATACCAAGGAATAAAAGATTTTTTTACCATTAAGCTAAATAACCATAAAACGACCGTTGTTAGGATGCCAGATATAGCACCCCAAAATACTGTTTCAATAACACTCATAATTATACGGCTCCCTCTGATTTGTCTGCGCTTGTCAAGAGTTTCCACTTTCGTGAGCAATTATGATTTCACTGTAGAATTTCTCAGCAGTAAAGGCTGGGTCATTGACCATGCTTAAAGCCTCGCTAATTGGTACACTATGAGTCTCGTAATTTGTAACCCAAGATCCTATAAGAATCATATTCGTGTACTGATCTGGCTTTTCCTCATCAGCAGCGTAATCAATGTGCGTAATACTTGTTCGGCTCAATGCTTGGATTAGCCTCTTAATTTGCTCATTAGAGAAACCCCGACCAAGTGATGCTGTGAGACCAGGAGCCTTAAAGCCAGAGGGGCCACCAAGGTATGAGGTTATCGGAATACCCTGAAATTTTAGGATATCCTCAATGTTTTTTGCGCCTTTGATTCCTTGGTTAAGCATAATACTATACCCATCCCAGATTCCGCCCTCTTCCTTAGGTGTGCTTTCTGATTCTTCGTGAGGTCGCCTTTTATCTCGCCCATCTTTCGCAATCAAATACTCGTAATAATACGAATCCTCCTGCATTTCTGGCCGGAACCTTGTCTGAAGAAGGAAGATACATATGAGAAAAACTGGCACGTTGGCTACAGCAGCAATGACGAGCGTGCTTTTCAACCAAATTGGTGTATCGATTGTTATAGCCGCACCTAAGAAACTACCGTTTACGATGATCAACCCGACAAGCCATGCACCCAATAGCTGTATTGGTTTGGTGATTCGATGAGGCTCGATCTTTTGTTGCTGAGGCATAATTATTTCCGCTTAATGCTCAAAGCAGGCGCGCATTTTTTGGTGTCGTCCTGCCTTTGCTTGTTAAATTTTGACCATCTCGTATGTTGGGCTAAAAATCGTAGGTTGATACTGAACGAACTAAAGCCCAACGTTTACCGCGAAACATATATGCAAATTTGTTTTACCGATCAACCCAATCCATGTTTATCCCGCTCTGGTTGAGGTGATTATGCTCGTCTATTGGGCTTGGCTACGCGCTGTGCCAACTTACAAAAACCACGCTACCGCCCCTGAATTACAGCCTCCAGTCTTCTGCTTTTTACCTGCCATATGGTGCTGGTCTGACTCATGGCTGACTCCGACAAGAGGTTGCCAAGCGGCTATGTTACCGAACGGGGCTGGGGTGAAAAGCGCAAGCGGGCGGATTTCTGAGCAAGATCAATAAATTAATAAATAACGGACGGCGATATAACCGCTCAACAGCGGGCTCCATCAACGCAGGGGAAAATCGGACGGTGAAACGGGAGTATCGTCCTCTTGTTGGCGGGCATTAAAAAACCCTATGGGCCCAAAGGCCCATAGGTTTTTTCTGCGGTGATTGTTTGTGTTGTGGTTATCTGGCTTGGCGAACCGGCACGGCGCGGGTGGTGGCCACTTCGTAGCGGCTCTGGGTTGCCGGAGCGCCCTTCTGGAACTGGCGTACCAGCCGGTCGAGATCGCTTAACTGGTTTACCAGCTGGGTGATGCCGTGCACGGCGTGCTGACTGCCGACGCTGGAGTCATCGGCCAGGGTCTTGATGCTGAGCACGTTGCGGTTGATCTCGGCGGTGACGTGGAACTGCTCCTGCACCGCCTGGGCAATCTGGCCGCTGCCGGAGGCCACCTGCTGCAGCATATCGTTGATCTGCTGCAGGATGGTGCCGGTCGCCGAGGCTTTTTGCTGGCAGCTCTCGGAGAGTTGGCAGCCCTTCTCCATCGCCTGTTCTGCATCCCCGGCGCTGGTTTGCAGCTCGGTGATCATCTTCTGGATCTCGCTGGTCGAGGATTGGGTCTTGATGGCAAGGGTGCGGATCTCATCGGCCACCACCGAGAAGCCGCGACCCGCTTCGCCAGCCCGGGCCGCTTCAATGGCGGCGTTGAGGGCCAGCAGGTTGGTCTGGTTGGCGATGTTGTTGATCACATCGAGGATGCCGTCGATATCGCGGCAGTGGCCGACCAGCGCACTGATCACGCTCTTGGAGGTGGTCAGCTCGCTGTTCATGCCTGCCACGGCAGCCACGGTTTCGGCCACGCTGCTGTTGCCGCTCTTGAACAGCACGGCCGTTTCATCCAGCAGGCTGGAGGAGTCAGTCGAGCTTTGTGACACCTCGCGAATGGATTCCGACATCTCGGTCACGGCAGTCGCTACCTGATTGGTTTCGGCCTGCTGCTGTTGCAGGTTGTCGGTGATGGATTCGGCGTTGCGCAGATCCCCTTCGGCGGCTTGCAGGATCTTGCTGCAAGTCTGCTGGGTGCGGGCCAGCACGGCGTTGAACTCGGCCTGATTCATCACCATCGAGAGTTCGATGGCGGCGATGTTGTCCACCTTGTTGGTGTAGAGCAGCTGCATCAGCGGGTTGTCAAAGCGGCTGCGGGCCATCTTGTTGAGCTTGCCGAGCCGGCGGGAGAGGGCATTCAGGGTGATGGCCGCTATCGCCAGCGGCAGGGCGACCAGCGCCAGTTGCCAGTTCATGTCGTGGTTGTAGCCCAGCGCAAACATGGCGAGCAGGCTCAGCAGCAGACAGAGGTTGATGGCCAGGGTATGGGAGAAGGTGGGCAACTTGAGCGCCAGCGGCAGCTTGTTGTTGCGAAGGTCGGCATAGACCTTCTCGGCCCGCTGTTTGATCTCCTCGCTCGGGGCGGTGCGCACTGACTGATACTCCACCACCCGGCCGCTGGCATCCTTGATGGGGGTGACAAAGGCGCTGACCCAGTAGTGATCACCGTTCTTGCAGCGATTTTTCACCGGTCCCATCCAGCTCTTGCCATCCCTGATGTGACCCCACAGATCGGCAAAGGCCTGTTTCGGCATGTCAGGATGGCGCACCAGATTGTGGTGTTCCCCCTTCAGCTCGTCGAGCGAGAAGCCTGCAATATCGCAGAACTCATCGTTGGCGTAGGTGATGCGGCTCTCCAGATCCGTGGTGGAGATCAGGCTCTGGTGGTCTGGATAGAGACGTTCTCTTTGGGTAACCGGTTGATTGATTCTCATGGCCTTGCTCCCGAGCTGTGGTGGTTAAATTTTGATCTGCATCAAGACATGTGCAAGGGGCGGGCCAGCTGGCAAAAACTAATGATTGATGTGTTATTAGTGCCGTTTTGGCAGGAAAAGATCGTTGCTGTTTGCAATATGCAACGGAGCAGACGGGGTGTGCCTCTGCGGCATCTGCAATTTGCAACCTATTCTGGACAAGCCCATAAGCTTGGAGCCAGCAGCTTGATGCGAAGGAGCCACGAACCGACGGGGCATCCGCTGCCCCGCCAGAGATCAGGGGAGAGTGTCGGGAGCGGGTGAGGAGGGGGCGCTGACGAGCTGCATCACTTCAATCTGGATCCCCTGCACCAGCACGGTTTTCAGATCCTGCAGGTACTCCTCCAGTGGCGACTCTTGCAGCAGCTGGGCGAGCTCGTTGCCCACCGGGGTGAGCCGGTAGTAGAGCAGGGTGATGTTGTTCTGCTTGCACTGCAGTCGCCAGCGCTGGTTGCCGAACTCCAGCTCGACCCCATCGGCGGGCAGCGGGCCGGACTCCAGCTCCGCGCGATGCAGCAGCCCCAGCTCAAACAGTTGCAGCAGGGCGTTGTAGGGCAGTCGGTATTTGCCAAGGCCGAGGCGCGTCGCCTTGGCGCGACTCAGCAGAGTGGCCCCCTTGTGCAGCCCCAGCAGCAGCCGCTGCTCGTCGCTGCCGGTATAGTGGCAGGTCAGCGAGCAGATGCGCTGAAACAGCTGGGCCTCGCGCTGGGTCATCTCCTTCAAGGTGGAGAGCGCCCGGATGGAGAAGCGGCCCGGCGTGGCGACTTCCAGTGCGAAGATCCGCCCCCACAGCTGCTGCATCGGCACCATGCTGATATCTTCCGCCAGTTGCAGGAAGCGGGTCAGCCAGTCGCTGTCCATCTCGCCGCCAGCCGCGGTCTCTTCGCAGTGGCGGGAGGCCATCACCATGATGGCTTCCAGATTGCGCTGACGGGCGGCCTGATCCGCCAGATGGCGAAAGGTGGCGCGCTGTTCGAAGGTGCTGTCGGTGTTGCGGGTGAGCATGCCGTCGATACCGCGACTGCGGGCCAGACGCAGGGTCTGCTCCTGGCTGCTCAGGATCGAACTCTCTTTTTTCGGGGGGGGGAGGTCTGCCATGCTGACTCCATTCGCACAGGTTCTGGAGCTGAATGTTACTCCAACCGGGATGCCAAGATAATAAAGCGGCCTCCGTGGAGGCCGCTTTTTTTGCAACGGGAGGATTACTCCTCGTAGACGCTCACCTCGACCGCTTCCATCGAATAGGAGGCGGTGGCCATCTCGTGGCTGGAGCTGACCGTGCGCATCTTGCCCTTCACCCAGATGGCATCCCACAGGTCATCCACCGGCGCACCCTTGGGGTAGCTCACATAGATCACCTGATTGGTGGGGGGCGGCGGCACATGGATGCAGGCGCCGAAGTAGGGCACCAGCAGGAAGGCGGTGATCTTCTTGGCATCCCCTTCCAACGGCACCACGAAGCCCGGAATGCGCACATCCTGGTTGTCCAGCTTCTTGTTTACCCCACCCACCGGTTGCGGCACCGACATGGGATCTTCGTGATTGACCTGGGGCGGTGGCAGCAGTTTTTCCCCTTCCGGGATCAGCACATCCCAGTCGATGGTCTTGTAGTCGGCGGCCAGAGCGGGCAGCACCAGCAGGCTGGCGAGCAGCGCCACAATTTTCCACTTCATCATCTGTCCTTCTGTTTCTATTTAGGGCGTCTCGCTAGACGCGAATGCTCATGCCATCGCTCAGGCTGTAGCGGTAAGCGCGGGCAGCAGGAAGCAGGCCAATTACCATACCCGCCAGCCACACTACCCCCAGCAACTGCCACTCGTAGGTGCTCGGCAGCCCCAGACTCAGTTGCAGGCCATAGTGGCTGAGCAGCCAGGGCGAGGCAAGCCCCTGCCCCAGATAGAGCACGGCGACCCCGAGGGCGATGCCGACCGTGGTCAGCGCCATCGCTTCCAGCGCCAGCAGCAGGAACAGGTGGGCAGGGCCCGCACCGAGGGATCGCAAGATGGCGAGCTCCCGGCGCCGCTCGTTAAGCCCCGCCAGCAATGTGGTCAGCATACCGATAAGGCCCGCGACTACCACGAAACCGGCGATGACCGAGAGGGCGGTTTCCGCCACGCTCATCAGGCTCCACAGCTCCTGCAGGGCGGCGCCCGGCAGGATCGCCATCAGCGGCTCCTTGGGATAGGTGTTGACGCTGCGCTGCAGCTGGAACGCCAGGATCCGGTTGCTCAGCCCCACCATAAAGGCGGTGATGGTTTTCGGGGTGAGATCCTGCGCCAGCGCCTGCTCCGGCGTCACGTTCTTGCTGTGGCGGCCGGTGTCCCAACCGAGATGGATCGCCTCTATCCCCGCCAGCGGCACATGGATGGTGCGATCGATGGGCGTACCGGTCGGTGCCAGAATACCCACCACCTTGAACGGCAGATTGTCGTGCTGGCTGAACGAGGTGTTGCCAGCGCCGTGGGCGATGACGATGGATTGGTCGAGGTGATAGCCGAGCTTCTCGGCCACCTGAGCGCCGAGTACCGCTTCAAACGGCGTGTCGAAAGGCCGCCCTTCCCGCAGTTGCAGCGACTGCTGCTGACCGTACTTCAGGTGGGTGAAGTAGTCGCCATTGGTGCCGAGCACCCGAAATCCCTTGTGGGAGTCACCAAGGGAAAGCGGGATGGTCCAGGCGACGCCCGGTTTCTGCTTGATGGCCTGATAGGAGTCCCATCCCACGTTGTTGGTGGGGTTGCCGATGCGAAACACCGAGTAGAGCAGCAGGTTCACCTGGCCGGAGCGGGCGCCGACGATGAGATCGGTCCCCGAGACGGTGTTGGAGAAGCTTTCACGGGCCTGGGTGCGCACCCGCTCCACCCCGAGCAGCAGGGTGACGCTGATGGCGACGGCCAGCAGGGTGAGCCCGGCGGTGAGGCGGCGGGCCCAGAGACTTTGCAGGGCTAGCTTTAGCATGATGCCCTCCGGTTGAGCTGTTGCAGGTTTTCGACCCGCGGGAACAGGGGTTCGAGATAAGGGTCGTGACTGACGAAGATCAGAGTCGAGCCCTGCTTGTCGCACTCCTCGAACAACAGCTTGATAAAGGCCGCCCGGTTGTCGGTATCGAGGGCGGAGGTGGGCTCGTCGGCGATCACCAGTGGCGGCGAGCCGATCAGCGCTCGTGCGGCAGCCACCCGCTGCTGCTGGCCAATGCTGAGGGCATGGACGGGACGATGCAGTGCGTCATCCGGCAGTTGCAGCTCCGCCAGCAGACGGCGCGCCTCCTGCTCCGGACTCCCTTGCAGGCGGGCCCGTTTGGCGGGCGAGAAGGTGAGGGCCGCGGTCACGTTGTCCTGCACCGAGAGAAAAGGCAGCAGATTGAACTGCTGGAAGATATAACCCAGATTGGCCGCCCGGAAGTGGTCACGGGCACGGCCAGAGAGCCGGGCCAACGGTTGGCCCAGCACCTCCAGGGTGCCGTGGTTGGCGGTCTGGATCCCGGCCAGCAACCCGAGCAGGGTCGATTTGCCGGAGCCCGACGGGCCCTTGATAAAGACCCGCTCACCCTCGCGGATGGTGAGGGCGGGCAGATCGAGTACAGCGTCGCCACCTGGCCAGGCAAAGGCCAGATCGCGGATCTCAACCACGGCTTTTTTCATGGCGTTACCAGCTCAGCTTGTTAGCGGACGGGGTCAGCTCGCCAGCGGTCTGGCCAGTGGGCAGGATCCCCTGCACGCTCAGCTTCTCAAGGCTCGGATAGACGCTGAACAGGGTCGCCTCAAGGCCGGTCAGTTTGGTCGGCGTGGCGCAGGTGTAGGTGTACATGGCGCCCATATCGGCGTGACCCGCTTCGTCATGATCATGGTGGTCTTCATGTTTGTCGCTGGCAGCCTTGTCATGGTCATGGTCATGGTCATGGTCGTGATCTTCTTTGGCTGCTTGCAACTCCTGTTGGGTCAGTTTGCAGCCAGCAGCCGGGTCGAAGCGGAACAGGGCGTCAGGTTGCTGGAGGCGGGCGACCGCCTTGGCGTATTGCGCCTTCTCTTCATCGCTCTTGGCGGCGTGCTCGAAGCCCACCAGATCGGCTGCGGGTGCCTGCAGTTCGATCATCAACTGGTCGCCATCGACCACCAGATTGAGGTGGCCGTGGCCATGCTCGTGGGCGCCGTGGCTGTGGCTCTCGTGTTCGTCGTGATTGGCGTGTGCGGCAAAGGTGGCTACCGCCAGCAACAGAGTAACTGCTTTCATCTTTAATCCTTTTTTTCAAAACAAATAGTGAGCTTAAACAAAGGGATAGAGAAAAACAGAGGCGGGCGGCGCACGGATGGCATAGCTGTGAAGCGTGGCGGTATCTGCCGAGCGTTGCATGGTTGCAACAGCGGGCAAAACAGAGGTCGAACTGGGGAAACAATAGGGGGTAGCGGTGATGACCTGTTTGCCATCCAGATGGAGGGCGCAAACCAGGCAGTGATGGTCGTCGTGGCCGGGCAGGGCAGATTCAAACTGGTGCCGGGCAAGGGCAGGCTGCAGCCATAACCAGCCCAGCAGCAAGATCCAGATTTTCAGCTTGATACGACCCATAGACCCTTATGGAAAGGGCGCTATCAGCGCCCTTTCTCTCTGACTTAGAGATGGGACTTGATGAGCCCCATCACGGTAGCAATGTTGTTGGCATCGAGCTGGCCATCTTTGGCAAACAGCACCTTGCCCTCTTTATCCAGCAGGATGATCGCCGAGCTTTCCGGCGTCAGATCCCAGGCGTTGCGCGCCATCCCCCTGGCATCCAGCACCATGGCGGACCAGGGGAACTCTTTCTTGCTGTCCTCGGCACTGCTCTTCACGAAGCCGGAGGTGCCCCAGATGGCGTCATTGCTGTTGATGACGGTAACGGTCTGGTACTTGTCTTGCGGCAACTTGGCGGCCTTGATCGCCTCGATCATCGGGGCGTTCAGCTCCTTGGCACTGGAGCGGCCGGCAATATGCTGGATCAGAAACACCTTGCCGGTGAGCGAGGTGCTCTGCCACGGCTGGTAGCCGATATCCTTGCCATTCAGTACCAGCTCGCCCTTGTCACTGACATTGACCAGCGGCACCGGGTTGCCATCCTTGAAGTTGTGAGCAAAGACCAGAGATGGCAGCAGCGCCAAAGTAAGTACGAGATGTTTCATCCTGATGACACTCCATTTGTTATGTTATAACGAGTTTCGGATTGAGGGAATGGGCGAGCTTCATCCTAAACTGATCGGATCTGTTTAAAAAGTGTTAAATAAGATCGCGATTCAGAAGCGTCTGCGCCCTGCCAGTCAGGTGGTTGGCTGGCAAGGGCGGCTAGGATGGCATGACATCGATAAAAATCAATGAATTGGCAGCTGGTCTGAGCTGTCTGCGTCAGTAGAGCGACTCGCTGATGAGGGGGATCTTGGCCATGGTCATCTGCTGGGCCAGCAGGGACGAGCCGGTCAGCAGCACATGGCGCTGATTGTTGATCACCACCACATCACCGGGTACGCCACTGTCTGCCGTAATGGCCAGCCAGGCAGGGGAGACGCTGCCGATGCTGATATCCGGATAGATGATGCTGAGCACATATTGCGGGGCCAGCTCTGCCAGCAGGCTGGCCATCAGCAGAGCCTTCTCATCGCTGTCGGCCTTGTTATCTTGCAGTGCCTGCAGCGGCGGCGCGAAGTGATCCAGCTGCTCCGGCTGGGTGGGGATGGCGTTTAGCCACTCTTGCATCAGGCTGACGCTGGTGGCGAGATCCTTGGCGGCAAACTGCTGCGCCAGTGGCTTGAGGTGCCCTTTGAAGTGGTAGAAGAGCTGGGAGTAATCGGGGCGTACGCAAGGCAGTTTGCGATTGGCAGGATGGACGCAGGGTATCACCCTCATCTGGTAGAAGGCATCCTCCTGATACTGTTGGTAGGCTTGCCAGAACAGCAGCGACTCCATGCTGTCGTCCCGCAGGGTGAAGGCCTGCTCCAGATTGCGAAACTTGGTAGCTGTCTCGGGGCTGCTCTGATTGATCAGGTTGATGCTGTTGTAGAGCCGTGGGCTGATATAGGCGTAAAGGGTCTCCAGCGGATTGGTGAGAGAGGCCTTCAGCAGGCTCATCTCGTGGCGACTGGCGGCCATCACCTGATCGTCGGTGGTCAGCTGGAAGTGCTTGCGCTGGCCATCGGTGGATTGCCACTGCCAGCTCATGTTGATTTCGCTGGCGTTGCTTGTAGCACCAAGAGTGGTGCAGAGAGTGAGGCTGAGCAACAGCGCGGGGGTCAGCTTCATGGTGGTGCTTCCTGCCGTGGACGATAATTAACAACTAGGTGAGCCGGCACCACTTTGGTGATGTTTCGTTTTGTGATCTGGATAACAGATTGATGTGACTTTTAATTTAATTGTGAAATTAAGTCACTCTGGAGGAGTTATGAAGCCTTGGATCATAGTGCTGTTTGGGCTGCTCAGCCTGCCAGCAATGGCGGGTCAGGTGATCGTCAACAAGGGGATGTCCGTTGCGGATACCTTTGCCCTGCGTGATCAGCTGGCACGCGAGCACGAATGGCAGGAGTGGCTGCGCTACCAGCAGGCCATCAAGTGGCTGGAGGTGTTGCCGGTCAACTGCGAGCTGATGAGCCAGCCGGGCGGCGGCTATCGCTGTGGCGGTGATTACTATCGTCCCTACCAGAAAGATGGTCGTGAAATATACATTCAGGGCAATCCTGCCGAAGATGCGGCGGGTCAGTTACCGCAAACACCGACAAAAAAGGCGCCATAAGGCGCCTTTTTTACAAGCGAAGTGACGCTTACTTGGCAGCGTAACGCTCGGCAGAGGTTTTGATCTCGGCTTCGGCAGCAGCCTTGTCGCCCCAGCCTTCCACCTTGACCCATTTGCCCGCTTCCAGCTCTTTGTAGCGCTCGAAGAAGTGCTGGATCTGGGCTTTCAGCAGTTCCGGCAGATCGTTCACATCCTGGATGTGGTCGTACTGTTTGGTCAGCTTGGAGTGCGGTACGGCAACGATCTTGGCATCTTCGCCAGATTCGTCGGTCATCTTCAGCACGCCAACCGGACGGCAGCGAATGACGGAACCGGCCAGCAGCGGGTAGGGGGTCGGAACCAGTACGTCGACGGGGTCACCATCCAGAGAGAGAGTCGCGTTCACGTAGCCGTAGTTGCACGGATAGAACATCGGGGTAGACATGAAGCGATCGACGAAAATAGCACCGCTGTCCTTGTCGACTTCGTATTTGATCGGGTCGGCATTCTGCGGGATTTCGATGATGACGTAGATATCGTCGGGCAGGCTCTTGCCGGCCGGTACCAGGTTCAGGCTCATGATATTTCCTTCGTTGTTAGTATCAGGATTGCAGGCCGATATTATAGCGATGTGATGTTAAATGACCATATTTCAGCTGATATCGCAGCCAAAGAAGGGTGATGTTTCCGGTTTGCGGCGCGTTGATGTGTGCAGGATGCAACAAAACAGCTGTTTTGATGCCTTGCCGGTGACCTTGGTCACCGGCAAGGGATGCTGAGTGGCAAGTGCAGAGAGTCAGAGCGAGTAGGGGAGTCTCGATTCGTTGACCAGTCGCGACAGGGCTGTCACTACATGAGGGTCAAACTGGGTGCCGGAGCGGGACTGGATATACTCCATGGTTTGCGCCAGCGTCCAGGGTTCTTTGTAGGGGCGCTTGCTGAGCAGGGCATCGAATACATCGACCACCGCCACAATCCTCGCCGACAGGGGGATCTGCTGGCCTGCCAGCTGCTGCGGATAGCCCTTGCCATCGAAGTGCTCGTGGTGGCCCCGGGCGATCTCTGCCCCCAGCGAGAGGTAGCTGGTTCCCTCCACCATTTCGCCCGCCTTGTGCAGGATATTGGCGCCGATACCGGCGTGCTGCTCCATGATGGCCCGTTCTTCCGGGTCGAAACGGCCGGGCTTGTGCAGGATATGGTCCGGGGTGCCCACCTTGCCCACATCGTGCAGGATGGAGGCCATGCCGATCATTTCGACAAACTCCGGAGTCAGTTGCTCCGGGTAGACCGCCATCTGCTTCAATTCGGCCACGATGGCATCCGAGAGTTTCTGCACCCGCAAGACATGCTCGCCGGTATCGGAGTCGCGAAACTCTGCCAGCGCCGCCAGCGCCACCACGGTGGCCTCCTGGGCGCGCAGCAGCTGATTGTAGAGATAGAGATTGTCGTAGGCCGCCGAGATGCGCTGACAGAAGACATCCAGCAGGTCGCACTCGAGAGGATCCAGAGGCTGGGTCGGGGTGAAGCTCAACACGAACTCGCGGCCATTCTGGGCGGCGATATAGAGGGAATCCTGAGGGTGTTCAAAGCGGTTGCAGCGCTCGTTTAACGCCTTCATGACCGACTCTTTCAGGGCAGAAAATTCATCAAGGCTCTTCTCCTCCAGCAGCGCCTCGTAGTCTCCGGTTGCCGCCAGGATCTCAAGCCCATGTTCTCCTGGGCGGCGTTCGGCACAGATGGCCCCTTCGGTGCCCACATCGAGAATGGCGCTGATCTGTTTGAGCACGCCGGAAGCAAACTCCTTGAGTGAATGGAGATGGTAGAGATCGCCCGCGCCCTCCAGAATTTTGCCGAGTCCCTGTCGGCTCTTGTCGATGGCGCTGAGGGTTTCGTAGGAGCGAAGGGAGGCGATGACGGTGGTGAAGAGTTTTTGTACCGTCAACTCGGTCTTGGTTTTGTAGTCGTTAATATCGTAATCGAGGATCACCCTTTGTTCCGGTGCCTGACCGGGCTGGCCGGTACGCAGCACGATCCGCACCAGCGAGTTGCGCATCTCGTTGCGGATCCGGTGCACCAGCCGCAAACCGGCATCTTCGGTCTCCATCACCACATCGAGCAGGATCAGGGCAATCCTGGGATTGGCCTCCAGCATGGTGGCGGCTTCAGCACCGCTGTAGGCGTTGAGCAGCTCCAGCGGGCGAGATTTGTACTGAATATTGGAGAGGGCAAGCCGGGTGGCGTGATGAATATCCGGCTCATCATCCACGATCAGCACTTGCCAGGGATTGAGTGCCTTGGGGACCACGACCTCTTCATCATCGAGTTCGATGATGTCGTCATCCAGCCAGATATCGTCCTTGTCTTGGGCACTGCTCATATCGGTTACGCCTCCGGCGCTCAATGAGTATGTGAAGAGTATGCACGATCACCTCTGTCAGGATCATCAGGATAAGCAGATATCGTGAGCTGGCACCGCCTCTTTCATCTTTACTCGAAAGGCTCAAGATAACTCTGGATCGATTTTTTCAACCAGGCCAATACTTTGCCGTGATAGGCATTTTCTGCCAGATAGACGCCATAGTCTCGCCACTGCAGGCTGAACTTGTGCTTCAGGGTCAGCAGGGTGCCTTGTCGCAGCTGGCTCTGGATAAGTGGCGAGGGGAGCACCGCCCAGCCCAGCCCATCGAGGACCGCGTTACGCATCAACTCGAAGCTGGAGAGACCTATATGCTGGCCTCCCACAGGTAGCAGGCTTTTTACAGAAAATTCATCTACATACGAGAGAGTTACCTGGGTGTGATCGGTCAGATCCTGCTGTTTGACCCGCTTCAGTCCGGCCAGCGGATGGCTGGGCGCCACCACCATCAGGGTGCGGATCGGGTTGAGCAGATCGATGTTGAGGCCGCTGCGCTCCTGATCCTCGGTAATAAGGCCAAATGCGGCATCGACGAACCCCTCTTCAACCAGCGCTGGCAGTTCAGGCGGAGAGGCAAGCACCAGCGAGATACTGGTGCCGGGAAACTGGTTGTGCAGGCTGGCCAGCATCTCGCGCCACACTTGCTCGGGGATGGCGTCATCGCGGGCAACCCGCAGCGCCACTTCGGCACCCGAGGCGTAATGTTTGCACTTCTGCTGCAAGCTGTTGGCCGCCTGTAGCAGGCGAGTGCAATCATCAAGTACCAGCTCGCCGATCTCGGTCAGGCGACTCTGATTGGCTCCTCGTTCGAAAAGTTCGACGCCAAGCTCAACTTCCAGTGCTGCGATGGAGGTGCTGACAGCGCTGCGGCTTTTGCCGAGACGACGGGCGGTGTTGGCTATAGAGCCGCTATTGGCTGACTCTACAAAGAGTTCTATCTGATATAGCTTCATGTTTTACAGACCATGGCGGAGTTTTTCACCATCACCTTAGCGTGCCGAACCAAGGCAAGGCAAACCTGTGGCGTCGGAATAATCGACGCTGAGCGATTGTCGCGAGTTGCTTCTCCCCGTTTACCATCTCTCCCGTCGAAGCAACAAAGGCATCCTATATGTTATTAAGTCGTATGTTTCTGGCCCGGCTGTTTTTGACCGGCGCCATCGTGACTGAGGTCGCCGGCACCTCCAGCATGACCATGATCCCCGAGCAGGGGGCTGGCTGGATGAATTACATCCCGATGTGGCTGTTGATCGGTTTCTCGTACTGGTTGCTGGCGAAAGCCGCCAAAACAATCTCCATTGGTATTGCGTTTGCGCTCTGGGAAGGGCTCGGGATCACCCTGATCACCATAGTGTCGGTCATGTTCCTCGGTTACGATGTGACCGTTCAGGAGCTGATTGGCCTGGCTCTCGCGATAGTGGGGATTGTTATGGTGACCATGGGGGAGACCCATGATGAGCCTGCAGACAAGTCAGTAGAAGCGGAGGCCACAGCATGAGTCCGTTTGTGATTGTATTGGGTGCCGCACTGATCGATATCGGCGCCAACATGGCCATCAACCGCTCCAAGGGTTTTCGTTACAAGGGGTGGGGCTTCCTGGGGATCATGCTGGTACTCGGCGCCTTTACCCTGCTCTCGGAAGCGGTAAGTGGTGGCCAGATTGACCTGGCTGTTGCCTACGCCACCTGGGGGGCTATCGGCATCGTCGGTACGGCGCTGGGCGGTTTGCTCTTCTTCGGTGAGCGGCTCAAGCCCATCGGCTGGGCTGGCATGATGGTGATGGCGCTGGCTGTCGTTATGCTGACTACCGCCTGATAACCTGAAGCAATAACAAAAGCCGCCCGGTTGCAACCGAGCGGCTTTTTGTTTGGCCGACAGTTTGACCGACTCAGGCTCAGCGCGGCGCTTCGTAGAGCTCCAGCGGCAGACCGTCCGGGTCGGCGAAGAAGGTAAAGCGCTTGCCGGTCAGCTCGTCCACCCGCACTGGCTCAACATCGACTCGATGGGCATGCAGATGGGCGATGACCCGGTCAAGATCGCTGACCCGAAAGGCGAGATGGCGCAGGCCGCACGCCTCGGGGCGGGAGGGGCGCTCGGGAGGCGAGGGGAAGCTGAACAGCTCCAGCTGGCCGCCGTCCGGCAGGGCCAGATCCAGTTTCCACGACTGGCGCGCCTCGCGCAGGGTCTCGGCGATGATGGGCAGCCCCAGCACCTCGTGATAGAAGTGGCGCGATCGCTGGTAATCGCTGGCGATAATGGCAATGTGGTGAATAGCCTCAAACAACGGCTGGCTCATGATGACTCCTTGTAAGCAGGCTGGGGAGAGGGGCCGCCCGTGCAGCCCCTCTCGCGATGTCAGTTGAAGAATCCACCGAACCACTCATCCAGGGCACTGCGTGGCGTCGTACTGCCGGCACAGCTGGTCGGGGAGCCCATAGTCGAGGTCTTGGCCGGTACCTGCAGGCTGCCCGGGCAGTCGCTGGTGACGCGGGTGCCGCTGGCACGGGAGAAGTTGGCCCAGGTGATCCCCTCCGGGATCTGCAGGCTCAGGCTGTTGACGCCTCGCTGGCTCATGTAGCCGCTAAAGAGCTGCAGTGCCCCGCTTGCGCCGGTCAAGCCCGCCGGGGTGTTGTCGTCGCGCCCGACCCAGATACTGACCAGCTCGTTGTTGTCCATCCCGGTAAACCAGGAGTCGCGCAGCTCGTTGGTGGTGCCGGTCTTGGCTGCCATGGTGGCGCCGGGGAACTTGGCACTGAGGGCGCGGGCCGTGCCCTGACTCACCGTCTTGGTCATGGCGAACAGGGTCAGCCAGCTTGCTTGCTGGTCGGTGACCCGCTTGGCGGTCTGATCATGCTGATAGAGCAGGCTGCCATCCCCGTTGACTACGGCGCGAATGGCCGACAGCGGCTGGGTCAGTCCCTGATTGGCGATGGGCAGATACATCTGGTTCACCTCCAGCGGCGAGAGGGCCACTGCCCCCAGCACCAGCGACGGATAGGGCTGGATCTCCTGCTGGACTCCCAGCTTGTGCAGGGTGTCGACTACCTTCTCCAGCCCGACTTGCAGACCCAGATTGACGGTCGGTACGTTGAGGGAGCTGGCCAGCGCATCCATCAGCGGCACGCTCTGGCGGAACTTGCGATCGTAGTTCTGTGGCGTCCAGACCTGACCATCCTGACCGCGAATGCGGATCGGCTGATCTTTGAGCGGGGTCGCCAGGGTCAGACCGTTTGAGAGACCGGTGAGGTAGACCGCCGGTTTCACCAGCGAGCCGATCTGGCGGCGGGCATCCAGCGCCCGGTTGAACCCGGCGTAGCGGGGATCGCGGCCACCCACCAGCGCCACCACTTCGCCCTTGTGCCAGTCGGAGACCACCATGGCCGCCTCCAGCTTCTTCTTGCCGCGCAGCTTCTCGATATCGGCGAGGCCCGATTCGACCGCCCGCTCGGCCGCGTGCTGGGCGATGGGGTCGAGGCTGGTGAAGATCTTGAGGCCGGATTGCTTGAGCAGATCGGCGCCGAAACGGCTCTGGATCTCTCGCTTGAGCAGTCCCATAAAGGCCGGGGTGCGGCCATAGCTCATCTGGCCGCGGGCGATGATGCCGAGGGGCTGACGGCTGGCCAGCTCATATTCGGCCTGGGTCAGGCTGCCGTGATCCATTAGCAGCTTCAGCACCAGATCCCGGCGAGTCTTGGCCCGCTCCGGGAAGCGCCAGGGGTCGTAATAGGAGGGGCCCTTCACCAGACCGACCAGCAGGGCGACCTGATCGATATCCAGCTCGTTGACCGGAATGCCGAAGTAGAAGTAGGAGGCGAGGCCGAAACCGTAGACCCCTTGCGAGAAGTTCTGCCCCAGATAGACCTCGTTGAGGTAGGACTCCAGGATCTCGTCCTTGCTGTAGCGATAGTCGATCAGCACCGCCATATAGGCTTCCTGCAGTTTTCGCCACAGGCTGCGTTCACGGGTCAGGAAGAAGTTTTTGGCTAGCTGCTGGGTGAGGGTACTGCCCCCCTGCACGGTGCGACCCGCGATCAGGTTGGCGAACATGGCCCGCATGATGGCCACCGGCGAGACGCCGCCATGCTGGTAGAAGTCGCGATCTTCGGTGGTGAGCAGGGTCACCAGCAGGCTGTCGGGCACTTCGGCGATACGCACCAGCAGGCGATCTTCCCGATCTTCGGTATTGAGGCGATCGAGCAGCACCGGGTCCATCTGGGCGTAACCGAGCTGGCGCTGGTTCTCCAGCGACTGGATCCCCTCGAGGCGCGGGCCGTTGAAGGTGAGGCGCAGGCCGCGGGCTCCGTCGGCGCCGTCATAGAACTCGAACGGGCGGCGAATAAGCTCGATGCGGTTGCCGTTGATGGTGTATTCACCCGGCGTGTGAGGCTGGCGCACCTGCTTGTAGCTCAGCATGTTGAGCTCGCGCAGCATCTGGTCCCGCGACAGGCGCTGGCTGGGGTAGAGCTCCAGTGGACGGCTGTAGACCATCACCGGCAGCTGCCACTTCTCGCCATCGAAGCGCTCGCGCACCTTGGTATCGAGGTAGATGCCAAACACCACCATAAAGGCCGCCACCACCAGGGAGAGCTTGAAGCCAAGCCAGAACAGCTTGCGCCAGATGGTGCGTTTGGGCGCTGCCTTCTTGGGGGCACGCTTGCGTCGTTGGGTTGCCATAAATCCTCTTTGCTTTCCTTTCTACTTGTTATGTCGCATTCGCGAACGTCCGAGCGGGATTAACCCGTCGAACCTAGATGCCCATCTTCTTTTTGGTGACTTTGGTCGGCATCGCCTCCAGCGGATTATCCGGCCAGTAGTGGCGGGGATAGCGTCCCTTCATCTCTTTCTTCACCTGTTCGTAGGATCCTGCCCAGAAAGCGGCCAGATCGGCAGTGATCTGCAGCGGTCGCTGGGCGGGGGAGAGCAGCTCAACTACCAGCGGTACCCGGCCATCGGCCACGCAGGGGGTTGAGCCTTGCCCGAACATCTCCTGAATGCGCACCGGGATCACCGGTGCTTGCCCTGGCTGATAGCGGATCCGCACCCGGCTGCCGGTGGGCGCTGCAAAGTAACTCGGCAGCGCCTCGTCCAGCCGTTTGGGCAACGGCCAGGGCAGGGATTGGCGCAGGATGTCGCCGAGGTTGAGCTTTTTCAACTGCTCCAACCGGGTCATGCCGCTCACCGCTGGCAGCAGCCACTGTTCCAGCGTGGCCAGCAAATTTTCCTCATCCATCGCGGGCCACCCCTCATCGGGCAGCCAGTCGCGGGCGCAGCGCAGACGGGCCAGCAGCCCTTCGCTGCTCTCGTCCCACGGCAGCACATGCAGCCCCTTGCGGCGAATGCCTTGCAGCAGGCAGCGCCCTTTCTGCTCGTCAGAGAGTTCGGTCAGTGGTCGCTGGCTTAGCACCAGCTCGCCGAGCACCTGCTGGCGTTCGGCGCGCACCCGCTCTTCCCGTTCATCCCAGTCGAACCACTGGCGCTCGCTTACCAGTTCCGGCAGCAGGCGTACCAGCTCGTCCAGATCGACCGGTTCGGCGATAAAGATGCGGCTGCCGCGATCGTTTTGCCCCATCTCGATGGCGATAAGGGCCCCTTGTCCCTGACAGGGATGACCTTCTACCAGATCGCAGCTCACCCCACCACTGAGTTGATAGCGACTGCCGCTGCGCAGCTTGCCGATGCGATCCGGCCAGGCGAGGGCGCAGAGTAGCCCCAGCCACTGACCCTGCGCACTGGCAGGGCGCACGCCAAGCCGTTCAAACCAGCGGGCCGCGCTCTGGCGCAGGGCACTTTGACGGCGGTGGAACAGCACAGAGAGGCGCTCCGATCCTCGCAGATCTTCTTCCTGCAACGCCACCAGATAAGCGGCATCGGCGACAATCCCTGTCAGACCTTCAGCTTCCAGCTCGCGGGCGCGCAGCAGCATGCGGGCGAGCCGGGGATGGGTACCGAAGGCCGCCATGGCACGGCCAGCGGGAGTGAGTTGTTGCTCACCCTCCGACTTCATGGCGCCAAGGGCAACCAGCAGCCGCTGGGCGTAGGCCACCGCGGCGGCGGGGGGTATGTCCAGCAGCGGCAGATCTTCCACTTTTGCCCCCCACTGGGCGGCATCCAGCAGCAGGCCGGTCAGCTCCTGAGTGAGGATATCTGGCGGGCTCTGCTCGGCGAGTCGCTCCTGCACCTCGCTGCTCCAGAGCCGGTAGCAGACGCCGGGGCCGAGGCGACCAGCACGGCCTGCCCGCTGGGTGGCGGAGGATTTGGCTATCTGGCGGGTTTCCAGCCGGGTGACACCGCTTTTCAGATCAAAGGAAGCCCGTCGCTCCAGCCCGCTGTCGATCACCACCGAGATCCCCTCGATGGTGAGGGAGGTCTCCGCCACATTGGTGGTGAGCACCAGCTTACGGCGGCCGGCAGGCGCCGGTTCGATGGCTGCCTGCTGCGCCGCCATATCGAGGCGACCATAGAGGGGGGCGAGGGTCACGTCGTCCGGCAGTTTGTCTGTCAGCCCCCCTTGTAACCATTGTGCCAGCCGCTCGATCTCCCCCTGTCCCGGCAGAAAGACCAGCAGGCTGCCGCGGTGGGCGGCCAGCGCTTCGAGTACCACGGCGCCGACCTGCGGCTCCAGCCACTGCTGGCGATTGGCAGGGCGGTAGTGGTAGTCGATGGGGAAACCGCGCCCCTCGGAGCGAACCACAGGGGCATCTGGCAACAAGGTCTCGAGTGCCATGCCATCCAGGGTTGCGGACATCACCAGTAGCTTGAGGTCATCGCGTAATCCCTGCTGGCTCTCGATGGCGAAGGCCAATGCGGTATCGGCGTGCAGGCTGCGTTCGTGGAACTCATCGAAGATCACCAGCGAGACGCCAGTCAGCTCAGGGTCTTGCTGCAACATCCGGGTCAGCACCCCTTCGGTGACGATCTCTAGCCGGGTCGCTGAGCTGGTGCGGCTTTCGCCACGCACCCGCAGGCCGATGCGCTCGCCCACCTTCTCCCCCAGCTGACGGGCCAGAAAAGTGGCGATATTGCGCGCAGCCAGGCGCCTTGGTTCCAGCATGATGATGCGGCCGGGCAGCCGGTTCTGACGCACCAGCTCCAGCGGCAGCAGGGTCGATTTGCCCGCGCCGGGTGGCGCCTGCAGGATCACGCTGGTGTGGCTGTCGAGGGCGGCAAAGAGTTCGGGCAATACCGAAACGATGGGGAGCTGGGACAAAGCTATGAGCACCTTCTGTGGCAACCGGTAAAACGGCGCCTATTCTGCCACAGCCGCCCGCGCCACCGTGAGTGGATGTGCGGAGATGGTCACTCGGGCGGGAGGCTGGCGAGACATGGCCGGATGGCTGCCATAGAATGGGCTCATCCAATGAGCGTGAAAAAGGCATTATCACCACATGGCCAAACTCTTCTTTGCCCTGCCCGTCAAGGAGCTCGCCCCCGAGCTCATCGCCTGGCGCGATCAGCTGCCCTGGCCCGGTCAGCCGGTGCCGCAAGCCAACCTCCACCTGACCCTCGCCTTTCTGGGGGAGGCTGACGAGTTGACCACCCGCCGCCTGATCGCCGCCGTGGAGCGTCAGCACTGTCCGCCGCTCACCATCAGGCTGGATGAGACCGGCTGGTTCAGCCGGGCCAAGGCTGCCTGGATTGGCCCGAAGGAGTGGCCCAACGAGCTGAACGTGTTGGCAAAGGCGCTGCGTCGCCACGGTGAGAAGCTGCGCCTTGGCAATGGCGAGCAGGGTTATCGCCCCCACGTCACCCTGTCGCGCAAGGCGGGTGAGGCTCCTACCATCCTGCCAGCCCCAAATTTTCTGCTGCAGGCTGACGAGTTCTGCCTCTATCAATCCATCTCGACCCCGGACGGGGTGCGCTACGAGCCGCTTGCCTGCTGGCCGCTGCGCGCCCGGGTAAAAGAAGACGCGTGGAGGGCTAACCCGTGATTTTTGATCCCCCCCTGCAATCGGGCCAGCTGGTGGCCCGCTACAAGCGCTTTCTGACCGATGTGCAACTCGATAACGGCGAGGTCATTACCATCCATTGCGCCAATACCGGTGCCATGACCGGTTGTGCCGATCCGGGCTCCCGGGTCTGGTACTCCACCTCCGATAACCCCAAGCGCAAGCTGCCCAACAGCTGGGAGATCGCCGAGAGCCCGGCGGGCCACTTTATCTGCGTCAACACGGCGCGCGCCAACCAGATTGCCCGCGAGCTAATCGAGCAGGAGGCTATCGCTCCACTGGCGGGTTACAGCCGGTTGCGCACCGAGGTGAAGTATGGCGAAGAGAACAGTCGCATCGATCTGTTGCTGGAAGATGACGAAAAGGGCAATTGTTACATCGAGGTAAAATCGGTCACCCTGCTCGACGAGCGGGAGGAGGCTGGCATGGGCTACTTCCCCGATGCGGTCACCGCCCGTGGTGCCAAGCATTTACGCGAGTTGATGGCGATGAAAGCGACGGGCCACAGGGCCGTGCTGCTATTTATGGTGTTGCACTCCGGAATAAGCCGGATGCGCCCTGCAACCCATATAGATCCGCACTATAGTCTGCTAATTGAGCAGGCAATCGCGGCGGGGGTTGAAATTTTATGCTATCGGCCCCATGTTGGGGTGCAAGGCATGGTGGCTCAAGGGTTTATCCCGTTTGAATCTGGTCACCTGTTACCCGAGGGGAGTGCATAAATATTGGAGTGGGTAACATTATTGGTACGGCTCGTTTGCTTACCCGTTACCCTTCTGCTATAGATGTCGCCCTCAATTTATGGATGGCACGGGTAGCGTGCTGAATTAGGAGACAGGGCATGCCAACAGGCGAAAACAGGAAATCTCTGGGCCCCCTGGCCATTGCGGGTGTCGCGCCTTACCAGGAAAAGCCGGGTGAGGAGTACATGAATGACCAACAAAAGGCGCATTTTCGCAAGATCCTGGGTGCCTGGCGCAACCAACTGATGCAGGAAGTTGATCGTACCGTCGACCATATGAAAGACGAGGCTGCCAACTTCCCGGATCCCGTGGATCGTGCCGCGCAAGAAGAAGAGTTCGCTCTTGAACTGCGTACCCGCGACCGTGAACGCAAGCTGATCAAGAAGATCGAGAAGACCTTGCAGCTGCTTGAAGACGATGATTTCGGTTACTGCGAACACTGCGGTATCGAGATCGGTATCCGTCGTCTGGAAGCCCGTCCGACTGCCGACCTCTGTGTCGATTGCAAGACGCTGGCCGAGATCAAGGAAAAACAGATGGCCGGTTGATCCCGACCCTCTGGTATATGAAAAAGGGAGCTCGCGGGCTCCCTTTTTTATTGAGCTTTTGGCGGTCGCGCCCCAGAATGCAGCCTCAATGAATCGCTTACCCGAACAGTCATGCCAGTGAATTCCCCATCCTCACCCCTTGTGCGCCCCTATGTCGGCCGCTTTGCCCCCTCACCCTCAGGCCCGCTTCATTTCGGTTCGCTGATCGCCGCCCTCGGCAGCTTTTTGCAGGCCAGAGCGCAGCAGGGACGCTGGCTGGTGCGCATCGAAGATATCGATCCGCCGCGGGAAATGGCAGGGGCTGCGCACCTGATCCTCAAGACTCTTGAAGCATATGGTCTCGAGTGGGATGGGGATGTGATGTTCCAGAGCACGCGCCACCGCCGTTATGACGAGATCATCGACCAGCTCTATCGGGCGGGCGATCTCTACTGGTGCCGCTGCACCCGGCGCGAAATCATGGCCGCGGGCGGTCTCTACAGCGGCCACTGCCGCACCCTCGGGCTTGCGGCCGAAGGTTGCGCCGCCCGGCTGCGCCAGCACCATCCGGTCTACCACTTCGACGATCGTTTGCAGGGCCATATCGCGGTCCCGGCGGCGCTCGCCGAGGAGGATTTCATTATCCGCCGCCGCGACGGGCTCTACGCCTACAACCTGGCGGTGGTGGTGGATGATATGGACAGCGGCATCACCGAGATAGTGCGCGGCGCCGATCTGCTTGAACCCACGGTGCGCCAGATTGCCCTCTACCAGACCCTGGGGGCGCCGGTGCCCGACTGGGTGCATCTGCCGCTGGCGGTGCTGGCAGATGGCAACAAGCTCTCCAAGCAGAACCATGCGCCGGCCCTGGCGCTCGATGAGGTGCGACCGGCCCTGTGGCAGGCGCTGCACTTCCTCGGCCAGTGCCCGCCGCCCGAGCTGATGGCGAGCCGGATCGACGAGATCATCGGGTGGGGCATCGCCAATTGGCAGCTAGAACGGGTGCCCGCCAGCGAGAAGATCCCGCTGGACATTGAATAAAGAGAGCCGGTTTTCGTGTAATAAGGCGTGAGCTGGGCGCTGATAGACCGCTATTTTTTGGCTCGGTTTGATTCAAATGAGCTGAAGTAGCCACATGGTTTTTCATTTGTGCAGGCGTGAGCTATGATAGGCCGCTATTTTTTGGCCTCCCGTCAATTTAGAAGTCATGAAGAGGTGTACCATTTTTTCCCAGATCGCAAACTTTTGCCGCAAGGTGCTCGGCAAGGAAGACGGCGAGCAGTCGGCGGAGTCCCCCATTCCGGCCCGTGTTGCCGGACAACGTCGAACCCTGAGTCGTGACCAGCACCCGATTTCGCGCAAAGAGATCAGCGAGAATGCACTCAAGGTGCTCTATCGCCTGAACAAGGGCGGCTACGAAGCCTACCTGGTCGGCGGCGGAGTCCGGGATCTGCTGCTCGGGAAGACGCCCAAGGATTTCGACATCGCAACCGATGCGACGCCGGAGCAGATCAAGGCGCTGTTCAGCAACTGCCGCCTGATTGGCCGTCGTTTCCGCCTGGCCCACATTGTCTTTGGTCGTGACGTGATCGAAGTGGCCACCTTCCGGGGTCACCACCATCAGGTCAATACCAGCAAACATGTGTCTGCCCAGTCTGATGAAGGGATGCTGCTGCGCGACAACGTCTACGGCACCATCGAAGAGGATGCCGAGCGCCGCGACTTTACCGTCAACGCCCTCTACTACAGCGCCAAAGATTTCACCCTGCACGATTTCGAAGGGGGTCTGGAAGATCTGGCTGAGCGCAAGCTTGAGCTGATCGGTGATCCCGAGACCCGTTATCGTGAAGATCCGGTGCGGATGCTGCGCGCCGTGCGCTTCGCCGCCAAGCTGGATATGACCATCAGTCCGCGTACCGCCGCCCCTATCAAGGAGCTGGCGCCACTGTTGCAAGACATCCCTGCGGCCCGCCTGTTTGAGGAGACCCTCAAGCTGTTCCTGGCTGGCGACGGCCTGGCGACCTACAAACTGCTGCGCGAGTATGGTCTGTTCCAGCAGCTCTTCCCGCAAGTGGCTGCGCTGTTTACCCCGCACGGCAACTCGCCCTACGAGCAGTTTATCGAGCAGGCACTGATCGATACCGATACCCGGGTTCGTGAAGATAAGCGCGTCACTCCCGCCTTCCTCTACGCCACCTTGCTGTGGGGCTGCGTTGAGGCCCGTGGTCGGGTGCTGGAGAACGAGAGCGGCCTGCCCTGGTATGACGCCTTCATGCTGGCGATCAACGAGGTGCTGGACAATCAGGTGCGGATCATCGCCGTTCCCCGCCGTTTCACCACAGATGTCCGCGACATCTGGGCACTGCAACAGCGTCTGACCCGTCGTCAGGGCAAGCACCCCGAGCGCGCCATGGAGCATCCCAAGTTCCGCGCGGCGTTCGACTTCCTGTTGCTGCGCAACCGGGTCGAGCGCGGTCTCGGCGAGCTGGCCAGCTGGTGGGAGCGCTATGTCGCCTCCAATCCGGATGTACGCCCGCAACTGCAGCGTGAAGCGACCCGTCGCCCGGCAAGCGGTGAGCGCGGCGAGGCTCGCAGCCACGATGGCGAGAAGCGCAGCAGCAACAGCCGCAACCGTCGTCGCCCCCGTCGCCGCAAACCGAAAGTGGCCGAGTGACAACAGACGTGATGACCGAGGTCTTCATCGCCATTGGTTCCAACCTGTCTGATCCGCTGGGTCAGGCTCGTCGCGCCGTTGCCGCCTTGGCAAGGTTGCCGGAATCTGTGCTGGTGGAGGCCTCGTCGTTTTACAGCAGCCGCCCCATGGGGCCTGCTGACCAACCGGACTACGTCAATGCCGTGGCCCGGCTCAATACCCGGCTCGCGCCCCTTGCGCTGCTGGATCAATTACAAAAAATCGAGCTGGAACAGGGACGTGTGCGCAAAGATGAGCGGTGGGGGCCGAGAACTCTGGATCTTGATCTGCTGCTCTATGGGGATCAGGTGATCAACCATGAGCGCCTGATCGTACCCCACTACGGCATGAAGGAGCGGGAGTTCGTGCTGCTGCCCCTTGCCGAAATTGCGCCTGCTCTGGTGCTGCCCTGCGGCACCCCGCTCGCCCGACTGGTTGCCCGCTGCCCGCACAATGATTTGGCCATCATTGCCCCGCGTGCAGACGTACAGGAGCCTCTATGAGCAAGATCACCACCGCCAGCCTGCTGAAGATGAAGCAGGAAGGTCAAAAGTTCACCGCCATCACCGCCTATGATGCCACCTTTGCCAAGCTGTTCGACGACGAAGGGGCCCACGTGCTGCTCATCGGCGATTCGCTGGGCATGGTGCTGCAAGGGGGGCAGGATACCCTGGCGGTCAACATGGATGAGATGGTCTATCACACCCGCTGTGTGGCGCGCGGTGCCAGCAAGGCACTGGTGGTCGCCGACATGCCGTTCATGAGCTACGCCACCCCCGAGCAGACTTACCAGAACGCTGCCCGCCTGATGGCGGCCGGTGCCCGCATGGTGAAGATGGAAGGGGGCGACTGGCTGTGTGACTCCATCCGCCACCTCACCCGCAACGGGGTGCCGGTGTGCGGTCACCTCGGCCTCACTCCGCAATCCGTTCATGTCTTTGGCGGCTTCAAGGTGCAGGGGCGCGACGAGTTTCAGGCGCAGGAGATCTACCGTCAGGCCCTCGAGCTGCAAGCGGCCGGTATCCAGCTGCTGGTGCTCGAGTGTGTGCCTACTGCGCTGGCCGAGCGCATCACCAAGGCGCTTCGCATCCCGGTGATCGGCATTGGTGCTGGCCCCGCGACCGATGGTCAGATTTTGGTGATGCACGATGCCTTTGGCGTCACCTCCGGCTATGTGCCCAAGTTCACCAAGAACTTCCTGGCCGAGACCGGTGATGTGCGTGCCGCCATCCGCCTCTATGTCCAGCAGGTGAGCGAGGGGAGCTTCCCCGGCCCGGAGCACTGCTTCAACTGATCCTGGCGGTTGCATGATGGGGGCTGCGGCCCCCGTCTCTGCTTGTCAGCTTCGCACAGTTAATCTGTATAGCTAATCCGTATCTTATTGATTCATCTAAAGGTGAACTGCTGATAGCCATGTTCGTGCCCCATCCCGCCCGAGCGCTATCTGTGGATGCAACCCGTCTCTCTTTTTGATTTATCGGAAGGTGAACTGCTGATGTTGGTCGTAAATAATCCCGTCGTTCTGCGTGAGCAGATAAGCCAATGGCGCCGTGAAGGGCGTGCCATCGCATTTGTGCCCACCATGGGTAACCTGCATCAGGGCCACCTGACGCTGGTGAAAGAGGCGCACAGCCACGCCGAGAAGGTGGTGGTCAGCATCTTCGTCAACCCGATGCAGTTCGACAAGGCCGAGGATCTTGCCAACTATCCGCGCACCCTGGAGCAGGATTGCGCTGCGCTGGAAGCGGCCGGCGTCGATATGGTGTTCACCCCGACCCCGGAGATCATGTATCCGCAGGGTCTGGCCAGCCAGACCTTCGTCGAGGTGCCGGGCCTCTCCAATCTGCTGGAGGGAGCGCTGCGCCCGGGTCACTTCCGCGGGGTCAGTACCGTCGTTACCAAGCTGTTCAATCTGGTACAGCCGGATGTGGCCTGCTTTGGCCAGAAGGATTACCAGCAGTTGGCGCTTATTCGCAAGATGGTGGCCGACATGGCGATGCCCATCGAGATCGTCGGTGTGCCCACCGTGCGGGCCGAAGACGGGCTGGCGCTCTCTTCGCGCAACGGCTACCTGACAGCTGCCGAGCGGGCCATCGCCCCCGAGCTGGCGCGCACCATGAACTGGATCGCCGAGCAGATTGAAGCGGGTGACCACCACCTGCCCTCCTTGGTGGCGCAGGCCAGCCAGCGTCTCGACAACGCCGGTTTTCGTACCGATGCCATCGACATCGTCGATGCCGCCACCCTCGAATCCGCCACTGACGAGAGCGCGCAGCTGGTGATCCTGATGGCTGCTTATCTTGGCAAGGCCCGCCTTATCGACAATCAAGTGGTCACGCTGCAGCAAGCCTGAGCCCGCCACAACCAGGAGGACTCCATGTCCAAGAAGGTTTACTGCATTGCCCAATTCCTGCCCAAACCCGGTCAGGAGCAGGCCCTGTTTCAGGTGCTGCAGGCGCTCGAGCCCAATACCCTGCGTGAGGATGGTTGCCTGCAATATCGGGTAACCCGCCACATCGCGAGCCCGTTTGCCGAGGGGGAAAGCTTTCCCATCGTATTCAACGAGATTTGGCAAGATATGGCGGCTTTCGAAGCCCACTGCCAGCGCGCGGAGATCAAGGCTTTCTTCGAGCGTTACTGCCTGGCGGAAGATGGTTTGGCCGCCAAGTGGAATGTCTGCGTCTATAGCGACGAACCCGAACAGTACGACGCCCCCGTAAAGAAGTAATTCCCCCGATTGCCAGCGGACGCCCTCTTGGGCGTCCGCTGCTTTTTCACGCCTGCACTCTCCTGCATTCCGGCGTTTTGTTCTGGGGCCCAGCCCGCATTTCCCTTCGTTTCTATCCACTTTTGGCCTGATGGCCGCTACAGGTACTCATGATGTTTGTCCTGATTGCATCGCTTGTTTTCTGTCTGCTCTGTTTTGCTCTCACCCGGTTGCCTACCGGTTTGCCGCTCTCGCGCAAGGTGCTTGCGGGTCTGCTGCTTGGCGCCCTGTTCGGGCTGGCGCTGCAACTGGGTTGGGGCGCCGATGATGCCGGCGTTCAGCAGACCCTGGAGTGGGTCAATATCGTCGGCGGTGGCTATGTCAGCCTGCTCAAGGTGGTGATGATGCCGCTGGTGTTCACCTCCATCCTCTCCGCCATCAACAAGCTGGAGCAGGCTCAGTCCCTCGGCAAGATCAGCGCCGTGCTGATCGGCTCCATGCTGACCCTGGTGATGATCGCCGGTGTGGTGGGGATGACCATCACCAACCTGAGCGGTCTCACCGCAGCCGGGTTGTTGAGTCACGGCAGCGACAGCGCAGCCCTGCAACAGAGTATGAGCACCATCGACAGTGCCCAGACCCTGCCTGCCTTGCTGCTCTCGCTGGTGCCCACCAACTTTGCCGCCGATATGGCGGGTAGCCGCGGCCTCTCGGTGATCGGGGTGGTGATCTTCACCGTGTTGGCCGGGGTTGCTCTGCTCCAGATGAAGGCGGAGCACCCGGAGGCGGGTGCTCGCGCCGCCGTGGCCATCGACACCCTGCAGTTGTGGGTGATGAAGATGGTGCGGGTGGTGATTGCGCTCACCCCTTATGGCGTGATGGCGCTGATCGCCCGGGTGGTGGCCCACTATCCCCTGAGCGAGATCCTCAGCCTGCTCGGCTTTATTCTGGTCTGTTACGTCGCCATTCTGGCGATGTTTGCGGTGCACATGGTGATCCTGCTGCTGATCGGTCAGAACCCGCTGCACTATTTGCGGGAAGTGTGGGGCGTGCTCACCTTCGCTTTTGTCTCCCGCAGCAGCGCGGCTTCCATCCCGCTTAGTATCGAGACCCTGCAGCGTCTTGGGGTGCCCGCCAGCATCGCCAACTTTGCCGCCTCGTTCGGTGCCAACCTCGGCCAGAACGGCTGCGCCGGTATCTATCCGGCCATGATGGTGGCGATGATTGCTCCCATGCTAGGTATCAACCCGTTTGATCCCCTGTTCCTGCTGACTCTGCTGCCGGTGATTGCGCTGGGTTCGATCGGGGTGGCCGGCGTCGGCGGTGGCGGCACCTTCGCCGCGCTGATCGTGCTCTCCACTCTAAACTTCCCCATCGCGCTGGTGGGGGTGATGATCGCCATCGAGCCACTGGTGGATATGGGCCGCACAGCTCTCAACGTCAACGGCTCCATCATGGCGGCGATGATCACCAAGCGGTTGCTGGGCAAGCAACAGCTGGCCCAAGCGGAGCAGCCGCAGACGCAGGCCGCCAGTTAACTCCGAGTGTTGCCCAATATGAAAGAAGCCCGCAGTTGCGGGCTTCTTTCATATCGGCTGTGTTGCCTTGTGGGCAGACGCGGTTATTCGGCAGAGACGGGGTAACCGGCTCCTTTCCAGGCGAAGATGCCGCCCGGCACCCGATAGACTTGCTGATAGCCCTGAGTCACCGCCCAGGCGGCTGCGTTGTGGCTGCGGCCGCACTTGACGAAGCCGCAGTAGATCACCACCGGGCGGGACTTGTCTTCACCCAGCAGCGCCTGGAACTGCTCCGCCGTGCCGCTCCCCTCGACGATTTCGCTCCAGTTGTCGCCGGACTTGGCCTCCTTCACGAAGACAAAGTTCTTGGCGCCCGGGATGTGCTCTTTCTTGTAGGAGTCCTCATAGGGCATGGTGTCGATGATCACCAGCTCCTCGCCCTTGTCCATCCGGGTCTTCAGCTCGGCCACGGTCAGCAGCTGATAGCCCCCCTGCTGCGTCTCTTGCGCCAGCTGCACCGCCGACTGCTCCAGCTTCACCTCCTGCTCGAACTGGTTGTCGCCACAGCCACCGAGGGCAAAGCTGGCGGCGATCAGCGAGGCCAGCAGGGTGCGGGATCGCAATGTCATCATGTCACTACTCCTTTAGAACGGGAAAAACGGGGCGGGAAGTTCGCAGCAGGGCGCCCGCAAGCGTCAGTAGCAGCAGATCCCGCACAATGGCCTCCGGCAACGAGCTGAGGTCAGCCCTGCCTAGACAGCCGCAAGAGATGTCGAGCCCGATGGCAACGCCATAGCCCAACACCGGAATAAACAGGGCGAGCAGCCCGATCACCAGCCACAATCCCCAGCGCCGGTTGGCGATGACTGCAAGCCCTGCGCAGAGCTCAAGGGCGATCAGCCCCCAGGCGGCGAACGGGATCAGCGGCGGCCAGATCAGGCCAAAGGCGCCGATCTGCTCGATGAACAGGGCGGGGGATACCAGCTTGAACCCGGCGGAGGCGAGGAAGAATCCCCCCAACGCCAGATTGGCCAGCATGCGCAACAACGCAGGCATGTTCTACCTCTTTATAGAGAGTGGTAAATTCTAACAATTCCCGATTGAGCCGCAATGACTAAACCCATGCCGGACAAGATAAATCTCGATTTTGCGGGGCAGTGACCAGAATGGGGGCGCTAGACCCTGATGGTGGCGGTTGTAGAGGCGGGATGCTGTGGCTGTGTCGATTGCTCCCGGTCGTGCTGGTGGGTCAGCAGTTCGGCAGCCAGCTCGATGGCCCGCTCGAGCAGTAGCAGCAAGCTGTCGACCGTCAGATGATCGAGCCACTCGTGGGCCCAGATCAGGGTCTCTCCCTGCTCGGTCTGATCCAGCAGAAACACCGGCTCGTCGCCAAGGTGGTTGAGCAGGGGCGTGTTGGGCATGGCGTGGCCCGGTAGCAGCAGATAGATCACCAGATGGCCCTCATCCTCTGCCAGCGTCAGCACCAGTTCGTCGTTGATGGCGAGGGTGGTGGCTGTCTGTCCGGCCACCGGAAGCGGAAGTCCAAGTTGTGTGTACAGGGCGGTGATGAGAGCGTGATACATGGCCAAACCTCGGGCAGGGAGAGAGTGACACCCTATGCGGCTGATCGGTGGTTGCTTATCACTTGTCGTCATTTTTTTAGCGTTTTTGGTCGGCGGGGCGAATGATTGTGCCGAAATTGTGAGCTGACAGACATCTTTTACGGGTCAGTCCGAATCCTAAAAAAGCGGGACCATCGCTGACAGGGTGACAAGGGGGGTCGGCGTACGCTGAGGATCTTCTCTCTCATCAACGCAGGTTTCTTGCCATGAAAATTGCCTCCCCGGATATCGATGTAAGCCGTCATCAGCAGACAAGCTCTGATGCTACACCTCCTGCTACTGCTCGCCTTGGCAACGCCAGACTACGGCTGCTGGATGCCGGTAGCCGGGAGTTCGAGAGGGGGATCCGCCGCGGTATTGGCCATCGGCAGAGCCCGGAACTCAAGGCGGTCAAGCAGGCGGTACGGCACTATCAGGTCCAGCCAACACCTTCACTGGCCGGGCTGGCGAAGATCGAACAGGCGCTGCAGTTCTGGATCGACTCGGGCAAGAATCGCTCCCGTCAGCAGGATCCCGTGTTGCAAAAACTGGTCGATGACATCGCTGTCCGCCGTCAGGCGTTGGCACAGGGTGGCAAGCCTCCCTCATTTCAGCTGGCGTGGGTCTGCAACGAACAGGGGAGGGTCAATCAGCCTATCGAGAGTAACCAGCAGATCCGCCAGTGGTGCAGCGAGTTGGCTCGCCTGCAACAGGAGGGGGCCAACGACTTGTTCAAGCGGGAGCTGCAAGGGGGGCTAGACCTGATGTTCGGGGTGAGTGAGGGGATGATGGCGAGACGGTTGGAGCGGGCGCCGACCCGTGAAGAGGTCGCAACAAGCCACGAGTGGCAGCTGTTTTGCGGGACCTTGCGTCAGGCTCTGCCCGCACTGGGTGAGCTCAAGCCGCAAGCCACTGCCGAGGAGAATGGTCGCGATATCCTGTTGACCCACAGCCAGTTGCTGGAGCTGGGCCACCTTAAGGAGGTTCTGGATCTCAGCATTCAGCAGCAGGTGAGCAAGCAGGGGGAGATTGGTTTGCTCAGGACCGAGCTGCTGACCGCGCTTGTGGATGGACTGGATGAGCCCTGGCTTGAGCGCGAGGCGCAGGAGAAGGCGCTCTGGCAGGGAGAGGCCGTATCAGGAAAGCACTATCAGAGTGGTGTGCGGGCCGAGCTCAAGAGTCCTCTCTCTGCGGCCAGCAAGGAGCTGAAACCGGGTGAGCCTGTGAGCCAGAAGGCCTTTGGCGGGCTCGGGCTGGTCAGTGCCAGTGCGCTGGTGGAGGCTTTCGCCAAGATCGAGATTGGCAAGTGGGAGGGGCGTCGCGACACACCGGTAGGAGAGTTTGCCGGCAAGGTGGCTCTGACCCAGGAGAACAAGGCGAGTGCCAAGGCCGAGCTGGTGATTGGCAAGGCGGAGGGCTCATTGGTGTTCAATCCGGTGAACAAGATCGTCAATGATACCGACGGCTCGCGTTACACCCCGGGGCCCCATGACCTTAGTCTGCTTCGCATCGGGGCCAGTGCCGAGCTGGTGAGCAGGCTGGGGCTGTCGGTTGAGGGGAGCTGGACTATCGGCAACCTGCTTAACGCCAAGCTGGCAGGCTCTGCCGAGGTGGTCGCCAATGCCAAGCTGGAGGCCGGTTCTGCGGCTATCATGACGCCCAATGGGCCAGTGGTCAGCGTAACGGCCAACGCCTCGGCCTTTGCTGGTATGAAAGCAGAGGGGAGTGCCCAGCTCAATCTGCTCAAGAGTCAGTATGCGGATGCCTATAGCCTTTCGGCCAAGGTACGCGCCTCCGCCAATCTGGGGGTAGGTGCATCGGCCGGTGCCACTGCGGCTTTCGGGCCACAGGGAGCCAAGTTTCATACTACCCTTGGCGTGACACTGGGGGTGGGGTCCGATGTCGGTTGGGAGGGCGGAGTCAACGCCATGGCAACCAAGGCGTATGCACTGGAGCTGGCTGCTCGTGCGGTAAGCAACTTTGATCAGCGCAAAGGGGAGCAGCTAGATGGACTGGCGATGGCGGCAGGGAATGAAAACCGTCTCTTCGAACTGGCCCAGCGGGTCGATAACCGGATTGTCACTCTCGCCACCCAGTTGGAGGAACTGCAGCTGGCGGCCAGCGAGAACCGGATCCGGATGCAGGAGAGCCTGATCGATCCCGATCTCGCGGCTGGTCGCACCGCCATGGCGCAGGCTATCGACGATGCTTTCGGTCAGGAGCGGGTCGATGAGCAGGGGGGCGTCACGGTTCCCGAGCGTAACGAGAAGCTTGATCTCACCGCCCGGCTGCTAAAGGATCACGCCATCCGGGTCTAGGTCATCCCGAGGCCGGCAGGACAATGAAAACGGGCACCGCGAGGTGCCCGTTTTGGTCATCAGTGGCGCAGTCCGGTACCCCGGGAGATAAGCCACCAGGCGATACCGTAGAGGGCCACGATAAAGCCGATGATGATGAGGTAGGCGGTGCCGAGCGGCACGTCGGAGATACCGAGGAAGCCGAAACGGAATGCGTTCACCATGTAGATGATGGGGTTCACCTGGGAGACCCCCTGCCAGAAGGGGGGCAGCAGGCTGATGGAGTAGAACACCCCGCCCAGATAGGTGAGCGGCGTCAGCACGAAGGTGGGGATGATGCTGATGTCGTCGAAAGTCTTGGCAAACACCGCGTTGATGAGCCCCCCCAGCGAGAAGAGGATGGCGGTCAGCAGCACGGTCACGCAGACGCTGAACAGATGGTGGATCTGCAGCGGCACGAAGAAGAGCGACACCAGGGTGACGATGAGACCGACACAGAGGCCGCGGGCTACGCCACCGCCCACGTAGCCCGCGATGATGACGTAGTTGGGCACCGGCGCCACCAGCAGCTCCTCGACGTTGCGCTGGAACTTGGCGCTGAAGAAGGAGGAAGCGACGTTGGAGTAGGAGTTGGTGATCACCGACATCATGATGAGGCCGGGCACGATGAACTCCATGTAGGTGAAGCCGCCCATGTCACCGATGCGCGAACCGATCAGGTTGCCGAAGATGACGAAGTAGAGGCTCATGGTGATGGCGGGCGGCACCAGGGTCTGGATCCAGATCCGGGTAAAGCGGCTCACCTCTTTGGCCAGAATGCTCTTGAAGGCGATGTAGTAAGTGGTCAGGTTCATGCTTTTCTCCCCTCTTCGACTAGGGTGACAAACAGCTCTTCCAGCCGGTTGGCCTTGTTGCGCATGCTCAGTACCTGCACCTGCTGGTGTGACAGCTGCTCGAACAGGCTGTTGAGGGACTGGCTCTTGTCGAGATCCACTTCCAGGGTGCGCTCATCTTGCATGCGGCCGTTGAATTCGGGCACGTTTGGTACGGCAGAACCTGGCGCCAGATCGAGCAGGAAGGTCTCGCGGCCCAGCTTGCCCAGCAGGTTTTTCATGCTGGTGTTCTCAATCAGGCGACCCTTGTCGATGATACCGATGTTGCGGCAGAGCATCTCCGCCTCTTCCAGATAGTGGGTGGTGAGGATGATGGTGACCCCCTGCTCGTTGAGATCCTTGAGGAAACTCCACATGGAGCGGCGGATCTCGATATCGACCCCGGCGGTCGGCTCATCGAGGATCAGCAGCTTGGGCTCGTGCATCAGGGCGCGGGCGATCATCAACCGGCGCTTCATGCCGCCGGAGAGGGTGCGGGCCGGCATGTCGCGCTTCTCCCACAGATCGAGCTGGCGCAGGTACTTCTCGGCGCGGATCTTCGCTTCCGCCTTGGGCACGCCGTAGAAGCCGGCCTGATGGGTGACAATCTGGATCACCTTCTCGAACTGGCTGAAGTTGAACTCCTGCGGCACCAGCCCGAGCTGGGCCTTGGCCTGTTCAAGGTCGCTGTCGATGTCGTAGCCAAACACCTTCACCTTGCCGGCGCTCTTGTTCACCAGCGAGCTGATGACGCCGATGGTGGTGGATTTGCCCGCGCCGTTCGGGCCTAGCAGGGCGAAGAAATCCCCCTGCCTGACGGTAAGATCGATGCCTTTAAGGGCTTCGACGCCCCCCTGATAGGTCTTTTTCAGGCCGCTGATTTCCAGTGCGTTCATTGCAACCTCTGTGATGGTTGAATCCGGCTCGATACAGAAAAGGCGGCCAAGGCCGCCTGCACAGAGTAAAGGGCGCAAGGCCGCTTCACCCGTGATATTCCTGAACCTGGCTTACTCCTGAGGTACCACTTTGCCGATAAACGGCAGGTTGCGGTACTTCTGGGCGTAGTCGATGCCACAGCCGACCACGAATTCGTCCGGAATGGCGAAGCCAATCCAGTCGACCGGCACCTGCACTTCGCGGCGGGAGGGTTTGTCCAGCAGGGTGCAGATGGCCAGGGATTTCGGCTCGCGCAGGGAGAGGATCTCGCGCACCTTGTTGAGGGTGTAACCGGTGTCGATGATGTCTTCCACGATCACCACATCCTTGCCCTTGATGTCATCGTCCAGGTCTTTGAGGATGCGGACGTCACGGGTGCTGTGCATGCCGGAGCCGTAGCTGGAGGCGGTCATGAAGTCCAGGGTGATGGGCAGCTTGCACTGGCGGCAGAGGTCGGCCAGGAAGATGCAGGAACCGCGCAGCAACGCAATCATCACGACTTCGTCAGAACCCTGATAGCGGGCGGTGATCTCTTCACCCAATTTGGCGATCCGGGCGGCTACTTCAGCCTCGGAGATCATCACCTCGACGGTGTGTTTCATCACTTACTCCCATAAGGCCAAAGGGGATTTGGCCGTTCATGAATATCAAAACCGATGATTCTACCACTCATGTTGAAGGGTGCTAGAGATACGTGGTGCTTTTATCGGCTTATTTTAATTGATAGAGTTAGCAGGCACTCAGGCATGATTAGTTAAAATACTATAAACACCATAATCAATAACTATTAGATGATAAAAACTATGGAACCACGCGCAGAAATAAGACGTCGTACCCGGCTGTCGCCGGAAGCTCGTCGCTCCCAATTGATGGAATGTGCCATCGAGGTGTTCTCCCGTCGCGGCATTGGCCGTGCAGGTCACGCCGAGATAGCCGAACAGGCCAAGGTCTCTGTGGCTACCGTCTTCAACTATTTCAACACCCGCGAGGAGTTGGTAGATGAGGTGCTGGCCGAGATCGAACGCTTTGTGAACCAGATGCTGTCGCAGGCATACGGTGACCAGGGCTCCATTTTCGACAAGATCCAGCGTCATGTACGCCTCTCTGTCGATGCCGCCTACGATCAACCGGATTATGCCGGTATCTGGCTGGAGTGGAGCTCATCGGTTCGGGAAGAGGTATGGCCCCGCTATACCCGGCTGCTCGATCACTGCCTTGAGCTGATCGCCAGCGAGCTGCAAACCGCCATGGATGCAGGGGAGATCACCAGCGTGCTGTCAGCACAGGATCTGGCCCGCTCTCTGACCGGTTTTGGCTATGTGATGATGCAGATGATCAATCAACCTCAGCGCCCGGCGCGCCAAGAGGTGACTGATTTCCTGTTCAAGTACGTGACGGCGCCAATTCAGGCTCGCTAACACGACTTAACGAAAAAACGGCGTCACTCATTGAGTGGCGCCGTTTTTTTATGGCCGAATGTGGCGGTCACCTCAGTGGTGGCCATAGCCCCAGCGGTGGGTCAGCTCATGCTCGACACCGAGATGATCGAGGATGCGGGCGACCATAAAGTCCACCAGATCCTCGATGCTTTTCGGCTCATGATAGAAACCGGGCGCGGCAGGCATGATGGTCACCCCGAGCCGTGCCAGTTTCAGCATGTTCTCCAGATGGATCGCCGAGAAGGGGGTTTCGCGGGGTACTAGGATCAGCTGGCCGCGCTCCTTGATCACCACATCCGCTGCCCGCTCTAGCAGGTTGTCCGAGGTACCGTTGGCAATGGCCGAGACTGTGCCCATAGAGCAGGGGCAGACCACCATCTGTTTGGGCGCGGCCGAGCCGGAGGCCACCGGCGAGAACCACTCCTCCTTGCCGCAGGCGACAATCTGCCCCTCCTTGGCGCCATATTGGCGACAAAGATAGGCAGAGAGCTCTTTCGGCGAGCCCGGCCAATCCTGTTGCTGCTCGGTCTTGAGTACCACACGAGCCGCCGATGAGGCGAGCAGGTAGACCCGATAGTCCGCCTGCACCAGACACTGGAGCAGGCGCAGGGCGTAGGGGGCGCCGGAGGCGCCAGTCAGCGCCAGGGTGATCGCGTTGTTCATAGTTCGCCGTGGTAATCCTTGAGGCGGGCGATCAGCTTGTCATGAATGCCACCGAAGCCGCCGTTGCTCATGATCAGAATATGGTCGCCATCGCGGCTCTCGGCCACCAGCCGGTTGATCAAGGTCTCCAGATCGTTGAATACCTTGGCCGGTCGGGTCATATGGGCCGTCACCTCGCCGAGATCCCAGCCGATGTTGGGGGGTTGGAAGAAGAACACCTCGTCGGCGCCATCGAAGCAGCCAGCCAGCTCCTCCTTGTGAACCCCCAGCTTCATGGTGTTGGAGCGTGGCTCCAGCACCGCCAGAATACGGGCTTCTCCCACCTTGGCGCGCAGGCCGCCGAGAGTGGTCTCGATGGCGGTGGGGTGGTGGGCAAAGTCGTCATAGACACTGATGCCAGCCACCTCGCCTTTGAGCTCCATCCGCCGTTTGGGGGATTTGAATTGGCAGAGCGCCGCAATACCGTGCTCCACCATGACACCAGCATGGCGGGCGGCCGCGATGGCCATCAGACCGTTGTTGACGTTGTGTTCGCCGATGCACTCCCAGTGCACCTCGCCCTGTTTTTCGCCATCCAGCCACACCTCGAAGGCGGAGCCGTCATCGGCCAGCTTGACCGCCTTCCACTTGGCGTCGTTCTGACCCACTAGCTCCACTTCGCTCCAGCAGCCCATCTTGCGTACGGCGGTGAGGTTGTCATCGGCTTGCGGGAACAGCACCCGGCCGTTGCTCGGCACGGTGCGCATCAGGTGGTGGAACTGGCGCTGGATGGCGGCGAGATCCGGGAAGATGTCCGCGTGGTCGAACTCCAGATTGTTCATCACCAGGGTGCGCGGATGGTAGTGGACGAACTTGGAGCGTTTGTCGAAGAAGGCGCAGTCATACTCGTCCGCTTCGATGACAAAGAAGGGGGCGGAGCCGAGACGAGCCGAGACCGGGAAGTTGCCCGGCACGCCGCCAATAAGGAAACCGGGCTCCAGCTTGGCGTACTCCAGCACCCAGGCCAGCATGCTGGCGGTGGTGGTCTTGCCATGGGTGCCGGCGACGGCAAGCACCCAGCGATCCTGCAGTACGTGCTCCAGCAGCCACTGGGGGCCGGAGATGTAGGGTAGATTGCGGTCCAGCACATATTCAACACAGGGGTTGCCGCGGCTCATGGCGTTGCCAATCACTACCAGATCCGGCGCCGGATCGAGTTGGGAGGGGTCATAGCCTTCGGTCAGTTCGATGCCCTGTTGCTCGAGCTGGGTACTCATGGGGGGATAGACGTTGGCATCCGAACCGGTCACCCGGTAACCAAGCTGTTTTGCCAACACCGCCAGACCACCCATAAAGGTGCCGCAGATCCCGAGAATGTGAATATGCATACCGCTTCCTTTCGCAGTAAAGGGAAGTGCGCATTCTAGGGGGTGTTGCGGTGGTGGCACAAGCCGCACTCATGGTGAGAGGCCCACAGATGCAGCACCGAAGGCAGAAATCTTGGCGCTGTTGGGGTGTGTGAGGCTTGAATGGATTTTTGGGTTTTATTTGAAGCTTGATATTATGTCGCACTTTCTTACAATTCTTCGGTTTTGTGACGCACTTTACAGTTTTACGATATCGCCCTTTTCCAAAGGAGAGTCCCCATGGGCAAGTTCCTGCTTTGCTATCTGGTCGGTGGTCTGGTGGCCATCAGTTGGGCTGCGCTGCCCGCTCATGGTCCCTGGGATCAGTGGGACCTCGCGATTTTTCACACCGTTAACGGCTGGCTCGGCCAGTCGGCTCTGTGGGCCGATCTGGTGGCTATCACCAATAACCGGCTGTTCGATCTGGCGGTGCTGGCCTGTATGGGGCTGATCCTGGCCCGCTGTTTCTTTGCACGGGATCTGGCGGGTCGTCGCCAACTGGTAGCGATGGGCATAGTGATGCTGCTGAGTGCTCTGGTGATCAACCAGCTTGGTCACCGATTGCCGGTGGAGCGACCCAGTCCGACCCTGATGGTGGCCGATGCGCTGCGGGTGACCCAGATCAGCGCTATTCCGACCAAGGACTCTTCCGGTGATAGCTTCCCGGGGGATCACGCCCTGTTCCTGATGATCTTTGCCGGTTTTGTCCTGCGCTATCTGCCGCGCTGGGCGGGAGTCACCGCATTGCTGATAGTGCCGATCTTTTCCGCGCCGCGCATTCTGGCTGGCGCTCACTGGTTTACCGATGTCTATGTCGGCGCGTTGGGGCTGGCGACCCTCTGTCTGCCCTGGTTGCTGCTGACCCCGCTGGCGGATCGGCTGATAGAGCGCATCGCCCCCCGATTGGCCCGTGTGCCGCTGTTGCGCAGTCAGACCCACTGATTGAACGTCGCAAAATAAAACGCCCCGACATGAAAATGTCGGGGCGTTTTGTTATCAACCCGCGAGAGATCAGCCTTGATAGCCGTTCGGGTTGTTGCTTTGCCAGCGCCAGGTATCGACCATCATCTGCTCCAGACCGCGCTCTGCCTGCCAGCCCAGCTCGGAACGGGCCAGCGTCGGCTCTGCCCAGCACTCGGCGATGTCGCCCGGGCGACGGGGTTTGATCTGGTAGGGAATGGGTCGGCCGCTGGCCGCTTCAAACGCCTTGACCATCTCCAGTACCGAGTAGCCTTGACCTGTACCCAGGTTGTAGGTGAAGACACCGGTGTCGCTCTTGATGCGTGCCAGCGCTTTGAGGTGACCGATGGCGAGATCCACCACATGGATGTAGTCGCGCACGCCGGTGCCATCCGGGGTCGGGTAGTCGTTGCCAAATACCCCCAGCTCCTTGAGCTTGCCGACACCCACCTGGCTGATATAGGGCAGCAGGTTGTTGGGGATACCGTTGGGATCTTCACCAATCAGGCCGCTCTCGTGGGCGCCGACCGGGTTGAAGTAACGCAGCAGTACGATAGCCCAGCGGGGATCGGATTTGGCGAGATCGCGCAGGATCTCCTCCACCATCAGCTTGGAGCGACCATAGGGGTTGGTGGCGCTGGTGGGGAAATCTTCCCGCAGCGGTACCGAGGCGGGATCGCCATAGACGGTGGCCGAGGAGCTGAATACCAGCCGGAACACGCCGGCCCTGGCCATCTCTTCGCACAGCACCAGAGTGCCGCTGATGTTGTTCTGGTAGTAGGTGAGCGGGATCTGGCTCGACTCCCCGACCGCCTTGAGGCCGGCGAAGTGGATGACCGATTCGATCTGGTGGTTGGCGAACAGCTGCTGCAGGCAGGCTCTGTCCAGCACATCCCCTTCGACGAAGGTGACCGGTTTACCGGTGATCTGCTCGACCCGCTTGAGTGACTCCGGTGAGGAGTTGGAGAGGTTGTCGAGTACCACGACCTGCTGCCCCGCGCCGAGCAGCTCAACCAGGGTGTGGGAGCCGATATAGCCAGCGCCCCCTGTGACCAGTATTGTCATTTTTTATCCCGTGTTCTGGTGAAACTGGGGCCGAGTCTAGCTCCCCTGTCTACTTGGGAAAAGGTTGGGATACCGATGACGCCTTCACCGCACCTCACAAAAGCCTGCACCACGCCTCAATAATCGAGACTGATATCCCCTTTCGCGGTGCAGGAGCAGGCTAGAGCAACGCCGCTCTCCAGATCCTGAGCACTTAAGGTCATCACGCTCTGGCGCTCGATGTCACCTGTGGTGGTGCAACGACAGCTGCCACATACCCCGGCGCGACAAGCCGCCATTATGGTTTCGCCCGCCGCTTCCAGCGCCGCCAGCAGGGTCTGACCCGGCAGGATTTTCACTTTCTTGCCGCTCTTTTTCAGGGTCAGCCAGAAGTGGTCGCTGGTGGTCTTGATGGGCTCTGCGGGAGGAAGACCGAAGGACTCCTGATGCAGCTGCTCCGGCGGCAATCCCAGCTTCGTCAGCATGGTTCTGACCGCCGCCATATAGGGGGCCGGACCGCAGAGATAGACATGGCGTTCGTGAAGGTCTGGGGCCAATTCGGCCAGCATGGCTGGGGTGAGTCGGCCAATCCAGGGGTGATCTGCTGGGGCCTCTTCCAGAATCAGGGCATGACGTACGCCTGAATGAGCCGCTGCCAGCGTATCCAAGTCCTCTGCGAAGATCACATCTGCTGGCGAGCGGGCGCTGTGAATAAAGCGGATATCGGCATCCGGCCGTTTGGCCAGCTCGTCCCGTAACATGGACCACATGGGGGTAATGCCGGAACCGGCACTGAGCAGCAGTGGCCGTTCGCAAGGCAAGGTGGTCAGGTTGAAATCGCCGAACGGACCATCGGCCCGGATCTTGTCTCCCACCTGCAAGGTCTGGTGCAGATGGTGGGAGACTAGCCCCACATCCTTGATGGTGACCTGCCAGCATGCATCCTGCGGGCTGGAGGAGAGGGTATAGGCGCGGCACTCCGGCTGGCCGTCTATCTCGGTGTGCAGGGTGATGCACTGGCCAGCCAGTACGGGTGGGAGGCTGCCGGAAAGCGGCGCCAGCTGCCAGCTCACGACGTCGTGGGTGCTCTGTTGGCGGCCAATGCAGGTGAGCGTGAGAGAGGTCATCACAAGGCTCCTTAGGTTTGAAACGGTTCGAAAAACGTCTGGTGAAAAAGCCGGATCCAGAAAAAAGGCGAGCCGGGCGGCTCGCCAAACGCTTACAACATGAGGTGCCGATCAGGCCGCCAGGATCTCGGCCAGGTCAGCCTCGGCCGTGGTGGTTCCTTTCAGGCCGAACTGCTCTTCTAGCACCTTGAGCAGGGCCGGGGTGAGGAAGGCGGGGGCGGTCGGGCCGGTACGAATGTCCTTCACCCCGAGGGAGAGCAAGGTGAGCAGAATGACGATGGCTTTTTGCTCGAACCAGGAGAGCACCAGCGTCAGCGGCAGATCGTTGACCCCGCACTCGAACGCCTCGGAGAGTGCCAGCGCCAACTGAATGGCGGAGTAGGCATCGTTGCACTGGCCCACGTCCAGCAGACGGGGAATGCCGCCGATGTCGCCAAAGTCGAGCTTGTTGAACTTGTACTTGCCGCAACCCAGGGTGAGCAGCAGGCTGTCGCGCGGCGCCGCCTTGGCAAACTCGGTGAAGTAGGCGCGCTCGGCCTTGTCACCGTCACAGCCACCCACCAGGAAGAAGTGGCTGATCTCTCCGGCTTTGACCTTCTCAATCACCGCGGGGGCGGCCTGCATCAGGGCGTTGCGGGCAAAGCCGATGGTGATGAAGTGCTCGAGCTCAACGTGCTTGAAGCCTTCCAGCGCTTGGGCCTTGGCGATCACGGCGGAGAAATCATCCCCCTCCAGATGGGTGACGCCCGGCCAGCCGACGATGGAGCGGGTAAAGATGCGATCCGAGTAGTTGCCCACATTCGGGTCGATGATGCAGTTGGAGGTCATCACCACGGCGCCCGGGAAGTTGGCAAACTCCTTCTGCTGGTTTTGCCAGGCGGAGCCGTAGTTGCCCACCAGATGGGGGTACTGCTTGAAGAAGGGGTAGGCCAGCGCGGGCAGCATCTCGCCGTGGGTGTAGACATGAATGCCGGTCCCTTTGGTCTGCTCCAGAATGAGCTTGAGATCCATCATGTCGTGGCCGGAGACCAGAATGCACTTGCCGGGGAGCGGCGTGACCCTGACCCGGGTCGGCTCCGGATGGCCGAAGGCGCTGGTTTCACCGAGATCCAGCATCTCCATGATTTTGAAGTTGAGCTGACCGATCTCCATGGCACAGCTGAACAGCCGACCCATTTCGCTCGGGTCTGTGCTTAGCCAGCTCATGATGCGGTGGAATTCGGCGGCCACCTCGTCACTCTGCTGATCCAGCACCCGGGCGTGCTCCATGTAGGCGGCGGCGCCCTTGAGGCCGTAGAGGCAGAGCAGACGCAGCCCCATGATGTCTTCGTTTACCTCGTTCTTGCCCCGATTGGGGGCGGCTGGTGCGGCATGGGCAAGTTGCTCCAGCAGCTCGGCACCGGGTTCGAAGTAAGCGGAGTGTGGCAAGTCTTTGACCTGCACCGCCATGGTGCTCAGACGATCGGCCAGCTGCTGGCGATAGGCGAGGGCCAGATTGACATAGGCCACGATGCGATTCGAGTCGAAGTTGACGTTGGTGAGGGTAGCGAAGAAGGCCTTGGGCACGAAGGCATCGATTTCGCGATCTATGATGCCCTGCTCACGGGCGGCCAGCGCCCAAGCGCTGAGCCCCTGCAGGGTATAGATCAGTACATCCTGCAGATCCGAGGTTTCAGCCGTCTTGCCGCACATACCTTGTGCGTAGGCACAGCCGTTGCCAGCCGGGGTACGAATTGTCTGTTCACATTGCACACAAAACATCATGCCTCTCCTAATTGGACATTTCAGTTGTCTGTTTTGTGGCGATTCTATTCCTCTCGCGAAAAACTTAATAGGCATTCAATTTGCCAATTAAGATTCCCTTGATGCAGATCAAAAACAAAAAAAGCCGCCCAAACAGGGCGGCAAGCGGGTGGATAAAAGGAGAGACAACTCAGGTTTGCAACAGAACATAACAATCAGACGGATTGGGCCGTGGTCTGGTCAGGAGCTTTCGGCCCGGTACTTACTCAAGCCAGCATACGTACGCTGTAGTCGGCTTGGTTCACTATCAGGCCAGATAAGCGCGCAGCATCCAGACCAGTTTTTCCTGCTGCTGCACATAGTCGGAGAGGATGGAGGCTGTGCCCTCATCACCGGCTTCGGCGGCCTGACCCAGAATACGGCGCTGGGCGACCAGCAGTTCACGGAAGCTCTCCAGCAGGGATTCGACACAGGCGCTGCCATCGTGCAGCCCTTTTTGCTCCGGGATGGCAGAGACTTTCAGGTATTCACTGAAGCTGTGCATTGGCACGCCATCCAGGGTCAGGATCCGCTCGGCCAGTGCATCGACTTTCAGCAGCAGGTCGTTGTAAATCTCTTCAAATTTCAGGTGCAGTTCGAAGAACTGGTTGCCACGGATATTCCAGTGGAAGCCGCGCACGTTCATGTAGAGGATCTGGTAGCTGGCCAGCAATTTGTTCAACTCGGCTGCCAGGGCTTGTGATTGAGCAGTATCAAGACCAATCGGGCTTTTCATCATTCACCTCCAGATTTGGAAATCGGTTTGAAATTCTCTTTCGGAACGCAGTCAGAGTAACGCCTTGCAAAATGCAGGGACAATTGCTTGTGCCTAACTGTTTGATAGCTAACGGCTATCAAACAGTACGCAGCAACAGGGGCAATGGATGAGTATTAGGGGAAGTATTTCTCGAGCAGCGCCATCAGGATGGCCTGGCACTCGCGGTCCGGTTCGCTATTGACCTTGCTGGCGCGAAAGTGGAGCTGAAAGGCGCCCATGACGGCGCGGCTCTGCTCATCCCACTGGCCAGTCTGGGGCAGGCCATAGCCATAGCGGGCCAGCTGTTGTTGCCACATGGCCGCATCCCAGTCGGGCAAGGGGCTGGCCAGCAACTCAGCCACCCGACCTTCATCGGGCCAGGCGCCGACTCCGTACGTCAGATAGAGCTGGCGCCAGGGGAAGTGGGGGCCGGGATCCTGCTTGCGCTCGGGGGCGACATCGCTGTGGCCCAGCACCTGGGTCGGTGGAATCTGGTAGCGGGCGACCAGCTCCCGGCTGAGGGCGCCGACGGCAGCAATCTGCTGTGGGGTATAGGGTTGCCAGCGGCGAGCATGGGGTGCCAGCGGCTCATCTTCTGCTGGATAGCCGAGGTTGACGATCTCGATGCCAAGGGAGCTGGCATTGAGCCCGGCATATTGGTGCCAGCGGCTGCGTCCCGCATGCCAGGCGCGCGCGCTGTCCGGCACCAGCTGATAGACCGGTAGCGGGGTCTCGTGGCTGTCGCGGGGGATCAGGTAGTGGGCGCTCACCTTGTGCTCCGGCTCGGTCAGCAGGCGCAAGGAGTTGGCACCGTCTTCGTCGGTGTAGTGGAGGATCAAAAAGGCGATCCGCTCGTTCAGGTTGGCGCTCTGATAGCGGGTCGAGAGCCGGTACTCGGACGGGGTACAACCACCCAGCAGCAGAACCAGTGGCAGAAAAAAGAGGGGAAGAAGACAGCGCCAGCGCCATCCCCCTGCGACAGCCAGTCTGCTGAACGTGGGAGGAGTGAGTCGCTGGCACATGTCGAAGGCCCTGTCTGGTCAGTCGCGCGGCTGGTTAGCCGCGGTATTTGGCCGTGAGACCGATCAGGAAGTTGCGCAGGATCTGATCCCCGCAATCCTGATAGTGCTTGTGATCCTTGGAGCGGAACAGGGCACTGAGCTCGGACTTGGAGAGGTTGAAGTCGGCGAGCTTGAGGGTGCCGAGCATGTCCTCTTCCTTGAAGTTGAGACCGATGCGCAGCTTGCGCAGGATCATGTTGTTGTTGATCCGGTTCGGGATCACCTGGGCCGGTGCATCTTCCCGCACACCGCGGCGGGCGATGATGAAACCGTCGAGGAACTGGCTCAGGGCCGAGTCGGGACAGGCGACATAGCCTGCCTCTTGCTCTTCACCTTCCGCTGCCTCTTTCATCAACCAGCTGTGCAGCTGGGCGTGAGTGACCGTCAGGTTGCCTTTGGCAAACATCTCGACCATCTGGTCGTTGCTGATGGTGAGGGCGTAGCGCAGACGGCGCAGAATATCGTTGTTGGTCATGCTGACTCCTGTGTAAACGGCGCAACTTTACCATCTGGCAGCCCTCGCGTCAGAAAAAGCGGGGGCCGATACAGTTCAGGTCAAGTTCATCAAGCCTTGCCGAGATAGCGGGGCGCCTCTTGGCGCACCAGTTCCAGCGCATCTTGCAGCTCCAGCAGCTCGGGTTCCAGCTCGCTGACCGACACGCCGTCACGCAGCTGTTGCTCCAGCTGGGAGAGCAGCCGTTGCAGCCCCGGCACCCCGGAATAGGCACAGCCACCGTTGAGGCGATGGAGCTGGGCCAGCACCTCGCTATCTTCAATTTCGCCAGCCAGCGCGCTATCCAGCACTGGTTCCACTTCGTCGAAACTGGCCAGCAGCATGGTCAGCATCTCTCTGGCGAGATGCTCTTTCCCCGCCGCCTGCCGCACCGCCAGTGCCCAGTCGATCTGTTGAGCACCATTATTCTGGTGGCGGCGATGGGCAAAGTCGGTGATGAGCTGGGCCAGCATGCTCTCGTCGATGGGTTTGGCCAGATAGTCGTCCATCCCCTGCCTGATCAGCCGCTCCCGTTCTCCGGGAATGGCGTGAGCGGTTACCGCCACGATCGGGGTGGTGGTGTTGAGGGACTGGTTGCGAATCGCCTGGGTGGCGCTGATGCCATCCATGATCGGCATCTGGATATCCATGAAGATGATGTCGAACGGCTGGCTCTGTGCTTGCTTGACCGCTTCCTTGCCGTTTTTGCACACCACCACCTGACTCACCATCTCCTTGAGCATGGCGGCGATCAGCTTGAGGTTGGCGGCGTTGTCATCCACCGCCAGCACCTTGATTGGCTGCAACTGGCGCGGCGCAGGCTGGGCGGGCAGCTTCTGGCGGCTCGATTCCGGCGAGAGCAGGGCGTGCAGCAGCTTGCGGTGGTTGACTGGTTTGGAGAGACAGTGCTGGGCGCCATGGGCCAGCATCGCTTCATAGAGCGCCGGCTCGTGGCTGCTGAGCAGCACTATGGTGTTCTGCTGCTGGCCGTTCAGTCTGTCGAGACGGCCGATCACCTGCTGCGGCGTATGCAGGGGGCTGCTGCCGATGATCACCATCTCCTGCTCGCTCATCTCGGGCCAGGGATCATCGCTGGTCAGTGGGTGCACGTCGAGGTGCCACTCCGCCAGCAGGGCGAGCAGGGAGGCTTGCGCGAAGGGATCCGGTTCCAGCAGCCAGAGCCGTTTGCCACGGATCCGATCCAGCGGCAATTGATCGGTCTGGGGCAGGGGGGATACCTCCACATCCAGACTGAAGGAGAAGATGGAGCCCTTGCCGAGCTCCGATTCAAAGCGGATCTGGCCGCCCATCTGCTGCACCAGCTTCTGGGTGATAACGAGCCCCAGGCCCGTGCCGCCATAACGGCGGGAGATGGAGGAGTCGGCCTGATTGAAGGCCTGGAACAGCTGATGTTGCTGCTCCTGGGAGATGCCGATGCCGGTATCGCGGATCTGGACGTTGAGCCTCACCTTGTGGTTGCCACTGCCGGTCTGCTCGATATGGACATCGACGTTGCCCTGTTCGGTGAACTTGATGGCGTTGCCGGTGAGGTTGGTCAGCACCTGTTGCAGACGCATGGGGTCGCCGGTGAGGTAGTCCGGCACATCGGCATCCACCCGCAGGGAGAGCTCCAACTGCTTGTCGTGGGCGCTGGGGCCGAGCAGGTGCATGGTCTCGTTGAGGGTGTCGCGCAGGCTGAACGGGATATGCTCCAGCTGCAGCTTGCCCGCTTCCAACTTCGAGAAGTCGAGGATGTCGTTGATGATGCCAAGCAGGTTGCGCGCCGACTTCTCGATGGTCTGCATGTAGTCGGTTTGGCTCGGGGTCAGGCTGGTTTTCAGCAACTGGCGGGTAAAACCGATGACCCCGTTGAGCGGGGTACGCAATTCGTGGGACATGTTGGCCAAAAACTCCGACTTGACCCGCGCCGCCTCCTGCGCCCGCTTCTTGGCCATGTCGAGCTCGACGTTCTGGATCTCGATCTGCTCCAGGGTTTCGCGCAGGTCAGAGGTGGCCTGATCGATATTCTGCTGCATCTCTTCGTGATATTCGGAGAGCGCCTTGGCCATGGCGTTGATGCCATTTTTCAGCATATCCAGCTCGCCGGTGAGCTGGCCGCTGACCCGGGTATCGAGGCGCCCCTCCCTGATCTTGTGCACCGCCTGCACCATGTTGGTGATGGGTTGGGTCACGCTCTTGACCAGACGGAAGCCAAACAGGGTACTGAAGGCGACCCCGATGAGCACCATGATCACCGCAAAGAAGGTGTCGCGGTATTGCAGCAACATGGCCCTGTCGGTCGCCATCTGCATCGAGATGTAGCCGATCATCGGCGGCTCTACATCGCTGGGCAGCGGGAAGCCATCCAGACTGGTTTCAGCCTGGATCGGGGTGCGCAAAATGATGTCGTCTCCCTGAAACGTCACGCTGGTCAGATCCGGAATGGGTTCGCCATCGGGCAGCCTGAGCCGGGTGAAATCCCTGTGGTAGTTCGAGGTGACGAACAGCTGGTTGTCCTGGGTGAAAACCGCGATGGACTTGATGAAGGGGGAGTTCTTGCGATGGGTCAGGCCAATCAGCCGCTTGAGGGATTCGCGACTGTGCTGGGTCATCCCGTATTCACTGGCGATCGCCAGCGGTTCGATGATGTTGATCCCCTGATCAATGAGGTTGTTTTCCAGCTGCTGGTAGCGGTGGAAGGTGAAGTAACCGGCCATCAGGCCACCGATGATCAGGGTCGGCAGGATGGTGAAGGCGAGAACGCGTGCTCTCAGGCCATATTTGGTCATACGAACAGGCCACCAGTGAACAGGGTTGGCGATAGGGTTGATGGCAATACACGGGCTCTGTGGCCGTATTTGGTCATACTATTATTCTTGTGGGACAATACCCGGCAGCAGATTTCACAATCATGACATAGCCACCTATAGGCACCAAGTTTTATGGCCCAGTTTTTCAAGCCCCAAAAGAAGTCCACCCAGCTCCAACGCATTGAATTTACGATAGACACCCTCGATCACCACTGCGTCGGTATCGGTCGCCATCAGGGCAAGGCGATCTTCGTCGAAGGGGCACTGCCCGGCGAGACCGTCAAGGCACGCATCACCGAAGAGAAAAAGCAGTATGGTCACGCCGCCTTGCAACAGGTGGTGACCCCGGCAGCCAACCGTATCGCCCCCTTCTGCAGCCACTATCGCGAGTGCGGCGGTTGCAGTGCCCAGCACATGTCGGTTACCGATCAGCAAGCCGCCAAGGCGGCCGGACTGGTCAGCCTGTTCGAGCGGTTGGGCAACATCAAGGCGCCGGCGCTGGAGCCGGTACTGACCGGTAAAGATCGCGCCTACCGCCGGGTCTGTCGTCTGGCCATCAAATTTGACAAGAACGGTCGCTGCACCCGGGTCGGTTTCCGCCGTCGCAACAGCAACGATCTGGTGGAGATCGACAGTTGCCCTGTGCTGGCCGAGCCGCTCTCTGCGCTGATTGCCCCGCTGCGTGAGTGCCTCAATCGCCTCAAGAGCCAGCGCGAGCTGGGCCATGCGGAGCTAATCCAAGCCGAGCAGGGGATCATGATGCTGCTGCGCCATACTGGCCGCCCCAATGAGGCGGATCGTGCCCTGCTGGTGGCGTTTGCAAAAGCGCAGGGGATCGACCTCTATCTGCAGGCGGCCGATGATCGCATCGAAGCGCTGCAGCAACATTTTTCCCCATCCTACTCGCTGGATGGCCTGTCTCTTGCATTTGCCCCCGGTGATTTCATTCAGGTCAACGGCCCCATCAACCAGAACATGGTCGAGCAGGCGCTGACATGGCTCGGGGCGAGCAAGGATGACAAGGTGCTCGATCTCTTCTGCGGCATCGGCAACTTCACCCTGCCGCTGGCCCGTCAGGCTCGCGAAGTGGTGGGTGTGGAAGGTGAACTGGCCATGGTGCAGCGGGCCGAAGAGAACGCCCGTCGCAACGGCATCACCAATGCCCGTTTCTACAAAGCCGACCTGAGCGATGACATTGTCGGCATGTCCTGGGCGCGGGAAGGGTTTGATCTGGTACTGCTGGATCCGGCTCGTCCTGGCGCGCTGGAAGTGATGGGACACGTCGTGAAACTTTCACCCAAGCGGGTGGTCTACGTCTCCTGTAACCCGGTCACCCTGGCGCGGGACAGTCAGGTGCTGGTGAAAGGGGGTTACCGTCTGGTGCGCCTCGGCATGCTCGACATGTTCCCTCACACCGGTCATCTGGAGTCCATGGCGCTGTTTGAACGGGAGTAAATGACTCATCAGTTCGGCGATGCGGATATGTAATCTGGCATGTCTGCGGCTGTTTGAGCTGGTGTGGTATATGAAGTAATCCTGCTCATCAGTACGGCGTGCGGATGTGCAATCCGGCATGTCTGCGGCTGTTTGAGCTGGTGTGGTATATGAAGTAATCCTGCTCATCAGTACGGCGATGCGGATATGTAATCTGGCATGTCTGCGGCTGTTTGAGCAGGTGTGTATATGAAGTAATCCTGCTCATCAGTACGGCGATGCGGATGTGTAATCCGGCATGTCTGCGGCTGTTTGAGCAGGTGTGTATATGAAGTAATCCTGCTCATCGGTACGGCGATGCGGATGTGTAATCTGGCATGTCTGCGGCTGTTTGAGCTGATGTGATTGGGGTAATCTAGACCCTCGTCGTTCGGCAGGGCCTGTTGGCGCGCTCTATTGTCTTTCTGGACAATATGCCTTGAAAAGTGCGCTGGATATCCCCATTTGAGGCAATCTCATGAGGGGGGAAGTGACAGCTTTCGGCCCGATAATTTAAAGGATTGATACCATGGTTGCGGTTCGCGATATTCATTTGAAAGACAACTTCACCCTGGAAGAGTGGGTCAGCTCGCTCTCCTTGAGTGACAGTGAAAAGGATCAGCTGCGAACCGTCTACCAGTATTGTCTGACGCTCGGTGACGAGGCGCTGACCAGCAAGCTGCTGGTGCGCGGCATCGAAATGGTGGGCATCCTGCAGATGCTCAGCATGGATATCGGTACCCTCAAAGCGGCCATCATCTACCCCTTCGTCGAAGCCGGTCTTATCAGCCAGGAGCGGATGGACGAGGACTTCGGCTCCAAGATCGCCAAGCTGGTGGAAGGGGTGCTGGAGATGGAGGCCATCCGCTCCCTGCAGACCCTCCATCGCAGCGAAACCTCGCCGGAGCAGGTCGACAACGTGCGTCGCATGTTGCTTGCCATGGTCGAGGATGTGCGCGCCGTGGTGATCAAGCTGGCGGAGCGGATCGCCTGCCTGCGGGAAGCGAAGACGGCAGATGAAGAGACCCGGGTGCTGATGGCCCAGGAGATCACCAACATCTATGCGCCGCTCGCCAACCGTCTGGGCATCGGCCAGCTCAAGTGGGAGCTGGAAGATCTCGCCTTCCGTTACCTGCACCCGGATACCTACAAACAGATCGCCAAGCAGCTCGACGAGAAGCGGCTCGACCGCGAGCGCTATATCCGCGAGTTTGTGCAATCCCTGCGTAATGGGTTGAAAGAGGCGGGAGTTGACGCCGAGGTGTACGGTCGGCCGAAACATATCTACAGCATCTGGCGCAAGATGCAGAAGAAGCACCTCGAATTCAACGAGTTGTTCGATGTGCGCGCGGTGCGGGTAGTGACCAAGCGGCTGCAGGATTGCTATGCGGCGCTCGGTATCGTGCACACCCAGTTCCACCACATTCCCCGCGAGTTTGACGACTATGTCGCCAACCCCAAACCCAACGGCTATCAGTCGATCCACACCGTAGTGGTGGGGCCGGAGGGCAAGACGGTCGAGATCCAGATCCGTACCGACCAGATGCATCAGGATGCCGAGCTCGGCGTCGCGGCGCACTGGCGCTACAAGGAAGGAGCACAGGCTGGCGGCAAGGCCAACACCTTCGAAGACAAGATCGAGTGGCTGCGCAAGCTGCTCGCCTGGCAGGAAGACCTCTCCGAGAGCGGCTCCCTGCTGGAAGATCTGCGCAGTCAGGTGTTCGAGGACAGAGTCTACGTCTTCACCCCGAAAGGGGATGTCATCGACCTGCCAGCTGGCGCCACCCCGCTCGATTTTGCCTATCACGTCCACAGCATGATCGGTCACCGCTGCATCGGCGCCAAGATTGACGGCCGCATCGTGCCGTTTACCTACGCGCTGCAGACCGGCGATCAGGTGGAGGTGATCACCCAGAAAGAGCCGAACCCGAGCCGCGACTGGATGAACCCCAACGCCGGCTTCCTGCGCTCCAGTCGGGCGCGGGCCAAGGTGGCGACCTGGTTCAGAAAGCTGGATCGGGACAAGAATATCGTGGCCGGTCGCGAGCTGTTCGAGAAGGAGCTGGATCGCCACAACCTCAGCATGTCCAAGATCGACAAGGGCAACATGCTGCGCCGCTTCAATCTGGAGAGCACCGACGATCTGCTGGCCGGTATCGGCAGCGGCGATATCCGCATCAACCAGGTGCTCAACTATCTCGACACCTGTTACAACAAGCCGACGGCGGAAGAGGAAGATCGCCGCCTGCTGGAGAAGCTGGAGCAGAAGGCCAATGCGCCGATGCGCCACAAGCCCAAAGACCATATCGTGGTGGAAGGGGTTGGCAACTTGATGACCCATATCGCCCGCTGCTGCCAGCCTATTCCGGGGGACTCCATTCAGGGCTTTATCACCATGGGGCGCGGCGTTTCGATCCACCGGGAAGATTGCGAGCAGCTCAAGGAGTTGTCACGTCGCAACCCCGAGCGGCTGATCGATGCGGTGTGGGGGGAAAATTACTCTGGCGGCTACGGCCTTACCATCCGGATCATCTCCAACGATCGCTCCGGCCTGCTGCGCGATATCACTACCGTGCTGGCCAACGAGAAGATCAATGTGATGGGGGTGCGCTCACGCTCCAACGTGCGCGAGCAGACCGCCGAGATCGACATGGAGCTGGAAATTTACAACATCAACGCCTTCAACCGGGCGTTGGCCAAGCTCAGTCAGCTCAATGACGTGATCAGTGCCAAGCGGCTTTGATATCGAACCGACCGGCCCCAGTGGCCGGTCTGCATTTACGACCCTTTTTGAACAAATCGAAAGCGAATATCCCATGTCCCAACGTTACGATCTGCCCCAACTGCTCGACATCATGGCTCGCCTGCGCGATCCGCAAAACGGCTGCCCCTGGGATCTGAAACAGAACTTCCAGAGCATAGTGCCGCACACCCTGGAAGAGGCCTACGAAGTGGCCGATGCCATCGAGACCAAAGATTGGCAGGGGCTGAAAGGGGAGTTGGGTGACCTGCTGTTTCAGGTGGTGTTTTACGCCCAGCTGGGTAAAGAGCGGGGCTTGTTCGATTTCGCCGATATCGTCGATACGGTGAGCGAAAAGCTCATTCGCCGTCACCCCCACGTTTTTTCCGATGCAGACCTTGGCGACGAGCAGGCGGTAAAAGCGAACTGGGAGGCGGAAAAAGCCAAAGAACGGGCGGCCCTCGACAAAGAGAGCGTGCTGGACGACATCCCGCTCTCGCTGCCAGCCCTGACCCGCGCCGCCAAGATCCAGAAACGCTGTGCCACCGTCGGTTTTGACTGGAAGACGCTGGGGCCTGTGGTGGACAAGATCCACGAAGAGATCGACGAGGTGATGGAAGAGGCATTGATGGCCGATGTGGACGAGGCGCGAGTGAGCGACGAGCTCGGCGACCTGTTGTTTGCCACCGTCAATCTGGTGCGTCATCTGGGCAAGGATCCGGAGCAGGTGCTGCGCGGTGCCAACGCCAAGTTCGAACGTCGTTTTCGTCAGGTTGAGCAGATAATCGCCGCAGAAGGCTTGAAAATGACCGATTGTACCCTCGAAAAGCTCGATGCCGCCTGGGATAAGGCGAAGGAAACCGAGCAAAGTTGATTTGGCGCAAGATGGGGGGGCGGTGAGCCTGATAGATTTTTGCTCATTGTTTGGGAGAGGGGTTTTTGGTATACTGTTTCCCCGTCCTGCTTCATCCCCGAAGCACCCCTTAAAATTCCCTAAACTTCTTTCAGGTTCAGCATGACGACCAAATATATTTTTGTTACTGGTGGCGTTGTTTCATCCCTCGGCAAAGGCATTGCCGCAGCTTCTCTGGCAGCCATTCTGGAAGCCCGTGGTCTGGATGTGACCATCATGAAACTGGACCCGTACATCAACGTGGATCCGGGCACCATGAGCCCGACCCAGCATGGTGAAGTGTTCGTAACCGAGGACGGGGCCGAAACCGATCTGGATTTGGGCCACTACGAGCGTTTCATCCGCACCAAGATGACCCGTCGCAACAACTTTACCACCGGCCGTATCTACGCCGACGTACTGCGTAAAGAGCGTCGTGGTGACTATCTGGGCGCCACCATTCAGGTTATCCCGCACATCACCAACGCCATCAAAGAGCGGGTGATTGCCGGTGCCGAAGGCCATCAGGTTGCCATCGTCGAAGTGGGCGGTACCGTAGGTGACATCGAGTCCCTGCCGTTCCTCGAAGCCATTCGTCAGCTGGCTGCCGAAGTGGGCCGCAACAACGCCATGTTCATGCACCTGACGCTGGTTCCTTACCTGGCTGCTGCCGGTGAAGTGAAGACCAAGCCGACCCAGCACTCCGTCAAAGAGCTGCTCTCCATCGGTATCCAGCCGGATGTGCTGATCTGCCGCTCTGACCGTGCCATTCCGGCCAACGAGCGCGCCAAAATTGCCCTGTTCTGCAACGTGCCCGAGCGCGCCGTCATCTCCATGAAAGACGTCGACTCCATCTACAAGATCCCGGCACTGCTGAAATCCCAGAATCTGGACTCCTACTTCACCGAGCGTTTCGGTCTGGAGTGCAAAGAGGCTGACTTGTCCGAGTGGGAACAGGTTATCTACGAAGAGGCCAACCCGACTGGTGAAGTGACCATCGGTATGGTCGGCAAGTACGTCTCCCTGCCGGACGCTTACAAGTCCGTCAACGAGGCGCTCAAGCACGGTGGTCTCAAGACCCGTCACTCCGTCAACATCAAGTACATCGACTCTCAGGATATCGAGACCCGTGGCGCCGAGCTGCTGGAAGGTCTGGACGCGATCCTGGTGCCGGGTGGCTTTGGTGAGCGCGGTGTGGAAGGCAAAATTCTGGCTGCCCAGTATGCCCGCGAGAACAAGATCCCCTACCTGGGTATCTGCCTCGGCATGCAGGTTGCCATGATCGAATTCGCTCGCAACGTAGCGGGTATGGAAGGGGCTCACTCCTCCGAATTCAAGAAAGATTGCGCGTATCCGGTCGTCGGCCTCATCACCGAGTGGGTGGATGAAGAAGGTAACGTCGAGACCCGTACCGAGAAGTCTGATCTGGGCGGTACCATGCGTCTGGGTTCCCAGCTTTGCCACCTGGTCGAAGATTCCAAAGTGCGTCAGATGTACGGCAGCCCGACCATTTACGAGCGTCACCGTCACCGTTACGAAGTAAACAACAAGCTGCTGCCGCAGATTGAAGCGGCAGGTCTGAAAGTGACCGGTCTCTCCGCCGACAAGAAGTTGGTGGAAATCATCGAAATCCCGGATCACCCCTGGTTCGTGGCTGCGCAGTTCCACCCGGAGTTCACCTCTACTCCTCGTGATGGCCACGCTCTGTTCGCCGGTTTTGTGAAGGCGGCAGGCGAGTATCAGAAGCGTAATTTGAAGTAATTGAAAATAAATGCGGTTGGGGCACTGTGCCACAGCCGCTTTTTTTGGCATATTTTTGTTGTTTTTTTACGAAACCTGAGGAAATACACATGTCCAAGATCGTTAAAGTGATCGGTCGTGAAATCATCGACTCCCGTGGTAACCCGACCGTTGAGGCCGAAGTTCACCTGGAAGGTGGTTTTGTTGGTATGGCAGCCGCTCCGTCTGGCGCGTCCACCGGTTCCCGCGAAGCGCTGGAACTGCGTGACGGCGACAAGAGCCGTTTCCTGGGTAAAGGCGTGCTGAAAGCCATCGAAGCCGTAAACGGCCCGATCGCTCAAGCTCTGCTGGGTAAAGATGCCAAGGACCAGGCCACTGTCGACCAGATCATGATCGACCTCGACGGTACCGAGAACAAATCCAAGTTCGGCGCCAACGCCATCCTGGCTGTTTCCCTGGCTAACGCCAAAGCTGCCGCTGCTGCCAAAGGCATGCCGCTGTACGCCCACATCGCCGAGCTGAACGGCACCCCGGGTGTTTACTCCATGCCGCTGCCGATGATGAACATCATCAACGGTGGTGAGCACGCCGACAACAACGTCGACATCCAGGAGTTCATGATCCAGCCGGTTGGCGCCAAGACCCTGAAAGAAGCCGTTCGCATGGGCGCAGAAGTGTTCCACAACCTGGCCAAAGTGCTGAAGTCCAAGGGCTACAACACTGCAGTTGGTGACGAAGGTGGTTTCGCTCCGAACCTGAAATCCAACGCCGAAGCGCTGGAAGTTATCGCTGAAGCTGTTGCCGCTGCCGGTTACAAACTGGGCACCGACATCACCCTGGCTATGGACTGCGCTGCTTCCGAGTTCTACGACGCAGAGAAGAAAGAGTACAACCTGAAAGGCGAAGGTCGTGTCTTCACCTCCAACGGTTTCTCCGACTTCCTGGCTGACCTGACCACCAAGTTCCCGATCGTCTCCATCGAAGATGGCCTGGACGAATCTGACTGGGAAGGTTTCGCCTACCAGACTGCTGAACTGGGCAAGAAAATCCAGATCGTTGGTGACGACCTGTTCGTAACCAACACCAAGATCCTGAAGCGCGGTATCGACAACGGCATCGCCAACTCCATCCTGATCAAGTTCAACCAGATCGGTTCCCTGACCGAAACTCTGGCTGCCATCAAGATGGCCAAAGACGCTGGCTACACTGCTGTCATCTCCCACCGCTCCGGTGAGACCGAAGACGCGACCATCGCCGACCTGGCTGTTGGTACCGCTGCTGGCCAGATCAAGACCGGTTCCATGAGCCGTTCTGACCGTGTTGCCAAGTACAACCAGCTGATCCGTATCGAAGAAGCTCTGGGTGCCAAAGCTCCTTTCCGCGGTCTGAAAGAAGTTAAAAACCAGGCTTAATTTGCTGGTTTGCCAGCCTCGGCTGGAATGAAAAAAACCGGAACCCTTGGGTTCCGGTTTTTTTATGCCTGATCCTTGCCACAACAGCCTGAGAGGTGAGGGGTTGTACCTCTGGTCTCGGGTCAGACAAAGGGGAGCGTGCGCTGATAGCGCCCTGCATGCGCCTGGAAGCCCAGTTTTTCAAACAGGGCGATAGAGCGGACGTTATCTGCATCGATATCTGCGGTGAGGCTGGTGACTCCCAGTGTGCTGGCGTGGGCGAACAGCAATCCCAGCGCCTCCGACATAAACCCTCTTCGCCAATAGGCCGCATTGAGCAGGCAGCCCACCTCGCAGCTGTGACCCGCCTCGCTAAAACTGTGCAGGCCGCAGGTGCCGATCACCTTATTGCTCTTCCGCTCGACAATCGCCCACTCCAGCGACTCCCCCGTTTGCTCCAGCCGCACCACGCTCGCCATCATCTGCGCCACCATGGCGGGAGAGGTAAAGCAGGGATCAGAGGCAAACTCCATGGTCAGCGGATTGCCATAAATCTCGAACAGATCGGCAGCATCCTGCGGGCCAATGGTGCGCAGCACAATCCGAGTGCCGGTTAAGTCGGGCTTCATAAATCTCCTTGGGGAGTGTTACGCCAGCAAAGATACAGGTAAAAAATGAGACAGCGTGAAAGCCGGTTTCTAAAGGCAATTGGTGCTATCACGAAATATTGTGACCGCGAACGTCCGATTACGCTTCGCTAATCGAACTTACGGGCTGTAGCTTCGTCTCAGCAAATCAGAGGAGACCACAACAATACCGTGCCCGTCGGTGGCTAAGTGGGCTCGCTACGCGGCACTCAAAATGGTGGGGGGCCCAATTCCCTTGTCTCTCATCGAAGCCCAAATTCTGCAATTAACGATGGACGACGAGATAACAAACGTTCCAAATGGCTTTCTGGCCACATTTCTATTCTTAAGCCACTATCAGACTGATTATGTCTTTCGACTAAAGCTACAGCATCAGAAGTAAATCTTCCCGAAGTAGCGATTACGTGAATATCAACTTTTGGAGGCTCCCAAAGTTTCATTTGTTCTTTAAGCTCTGCTATATCAGATACAGAAACACTTTTTGACAACCAGTGCTTACATTGAATAATTGTTCGATGCCGGAACACACCGCCAAGAGGGTCGTTATGAACTCTTAATACGGATAAATCTCTTCCTCTATCAGGAGCGTTAGTTTTCATCAGCCACTCGGGGTTTTCATAGCCTTTTTCAGAAGAGATCAGAGCAAATATTACTCTCTCAAAATCATCTGGAGAGAGCTTTTCCCATTTAAGCTGTACAACAATGGGGCCTGTAGGCTTGCTAGATACTAAACTGCCAAGATCGTCTATTTCGACAGGTATGGGCTCTTTCTCTCCGTACAGTGACTTTCTAATGCCACTTTTTACGCTCGGCCAGTCATGCTTAATGATATCTTGAAGATCTCCGAGTAACCCGAAATGTAAGTGTCGGTGCAGGTCTGTCCATCTACTAGGGCGAGGCTCACTGCCCAGTAACGTATCAATTTCAGCAATATGAAACTTTAAATCATCAAAGCCAGAGCGGGTAACGGCTTCATTGACTTCAGATTTACCTTCGAGCTCAATTGCGAGATCTCTCAAGTCTTCATCTATGCTATCAATAGCCGATTGAAGTGCATCTCGCACTAGCTCACGCCTCTTACGATCGAACTTATGCCTATATTCGCGAATTAACTTGGCTGGTTCGTATATCTGATTCTCAACCGAAATTTGGCACTCTATTTCGCCAACTTCCATTGCATCAAGTCTGTTCTGTCCTATCTCATTCAAGTTCATCAAGTAAATTTTTGGTTTCCAACCATCGATTTTGGGGAGACAGGACAAAACATTTTCGAAATCTCTGCAATTATTCTCATAGCCAGAATCGTCTAGAAACGCCACTCCGCTAGGAATTATTGATTCCATTTCTATCCAGATTTTTTCAAGCTTTACTAGGTTTGCTTCTGCTGTTTCAAAAATTCTCAACGCAGCATTTAACGGGCTTTCTGTCATAAATTTACTCGGGTTTCAATTGAGGGGTAACGCCGCATTCAGCGGCTTGTCCGCTGCAATGCTTTGTTATGGATGTACAATCCGATACATCCCTGTCTTTTCTAAAAAATCAGTTCCTATCAGATAAGGCCTATGATATCCCGACTTAGCACTTTTTTCCTGAGTTGGATCAACGAGCATTATGCATTTGTGGGCAGGATGTAGGCCTCGCTTGAAAAGGAGATCGGCATGTGCCTCTGCAGTACAGTCTAAAATCGTACCATCTGTAAGGGTCAGCCAAACATGAGCCTTAATGTCTCCATCAATACTCGGCTTCTCAAGTTCACGTTCTATAGAATCTTTAGACATCTCACAATAGACGTAATCATCCCAATATCTATCACCTATCGTGATAAAGCTTTCAATGTTCATGTCGCTTTTAAGATGAGACATTAGCATTAAATGTACAGGCGCACATTGCCCAGCTAAATCTTCTGAATTTTGATAACCATAGTGGTATAACGCATCACCACATAGTTGAAAAATATCTTGCATGGTTGAACGTTCAATCTTTTCACCTAGCGGGATCGGAGATTTTTCAATCTTCAATCCTAAGCTGCGCGTGTAGTCGACCGCATTTATTAATCTTTCTATATAATTCAAGTCTTTCAATCCTTTATTGGTAACCATTTAGCGCTCAGAATCCATAACAGTGATTAGATGGAAGGCGGTACTAATCCGTTAGCAGAGAATTCCATATAACTCCGTAACATTTTCATCGCCACCAAGTGAAAATCATTATTAACTCATAATGTTACCCGTTTGCTTCTCATGCTGGGAGTATTCGCTTGACTTCCTCTTTATGCTCCACGGTGACCACTGTATGAAAAAAACTGTACATGGGTTGCGCATAGAAAGCGCCGCCAAAGCACGCTTGCTTGAGCAGGTCAGAAATAAAAATGAGGTCGTCACCATTTTGAGTGGGTCGAAGGCAACCCTCGCTTATCCATTCCATCCGGCATGGCTACCGCCCCTGAATTTCAGCCTCCAGTCTGCTGCGGTTCACCAACGGGATGGGGTTGGCATGGCTCATGGGAGACTCCGACGAGGCAAGTGTTGCCTAATGGCAATATTAACCATGGCGCTGTGGAGAGAAAGCTCAATATTGAGATTTTCTGTGCAAGATCAATAAATTAATCAAATGTCACCCACGATTGATGACGCGCCGAGATAGCCTGAACAACCATTCTTGAGCTATCACCATAGAATATTCATGGTCATATCTGGCTTGAGCTAGCATAAAACTCTTTGTTATTGTCCGCATCCCCCGCTGAAATAGCTTATTTATCTATAAATCAACAAGATAGCATTATGTGGTGGCGTCGCGGGGGCATCTGCTATCGGGAAGGAGAGTTATGAAGTCGCAGTTCAAAGTGGCGCTGGCCATGTTGGTCCTGTTCGTCGTCCAAGGCTGCACAGCCCCGGATTCATCCGCCAAACGCAATGCACCCGGCCCGGTGCTGACAGTGCATTACGAAAGTGCCCCCCTGATCCCCGTCACCATCGCCGGTGAGCAGTACCAGTTTTTGCTGGATACCGGGGCCAGTATCACCTTTATCGATCGTCGTCTGGCCAGCCGTTTCAAGGCGCTGACCTTAAGCGAATTGCCCAGGGCCTATCAGGCTGATTTTGCCAGTGTGAACAGCGTTTCGAGCCAACTGGGCAGCGAGCAGCTTGGCTTTGTTGAGCCGCAACCCTTCTCGGTGGGGTCGGTCACCATTGATGACAGCGATTTGTGGGCAACCGTTGATTTCGATCTTTTCTCCCAGTCTCTTGGCAGCCGTATTGATGGCATCCTCGGGATCGACACCATCCGCCGTTTCAACTGGGTGTTTGATCGCGACAAGCATAAGCTAACTGCTTTGCTGACGGCACCGTCGGCAGTCACGTTCGAGCGTTGCATCGGCTATGAAGATAGCTACAACCGCTCCCCGGCAGTGTATCTGACCCACGGCGAGAGCAGCGTGCGCATGTATCTGGATACCGGGGCCGATCAGAGTTATGCCGACCATGCCTTTATCGACTTTATGGCGAGCCAGAAGGCGATCTCTGGCGAAGATGCGATGCCACGCAAAGGGGTGGACGCCAGCGGTATGGTGGAGGGGCGTGAACATATCCTCACCGGCCTGCACTTTGATGAACGTCAGCTCGGTGAGCTGCGCGTGTCGGAAAACAGCAATGAGCAGTATGGTCTGGGGATGGATTTTGTTAACCGCTTCAATCGCTTTGCGATCATGCCCGGGCGTATGATGCTCTGCTACGACGCCGACAGCCTGGCGCGCAAAGTGCCGCCAGTCCTGCGCAATATCGGGGTGCGCTTTGATGGCGAGCATCTGCAGGTCTACTACAGCGACAAACGGGATCTTGCCCCCTATGGTCTGGCCAACGGCGACATTCTGGAGCAGATCAACGGGGTGGCTTATCGTCCCCTCGAGATCGACAAGGTGCGTGAGCTGCTCAGCACCAGCAAGCCGGGGTCGCTCAAGTTGCGGATTGTGCGGGAAGGAAAACCACTGGATATCGCCATCTAGTCAAGGTGGGGGGCGGCAAGACGAGCCGCCCCCATGAGCCTCAGCCCTTGGTTGGATTTTCCATGCAGGTGAGGGTTGGCTGGCCGTAACGCTCCAGCGTGGCATCGTCCCCTTTGGTGAAGAAGGTGAGGTTTTGCCCTTCATAACGGGCGCCGCTGGCGCTGGGGGCTTCATAGGCGAGCACTTGTTGCTGCTTGTCGCCCTCGCTCAGGTTGATCACCGCGGCGGGCAGCTTGGCATCGTTATAGAAGTAGGTAGAGAGAGTGACGTTCTTGCCGCACTGGTAGTTGACCGGTGCCGGCACCATCAGCTGGCCGCCGCTGATCTGCAGTTCGGTGATCCGCAGCAGGTAGTTATCTTCCACACACTGGCGCAGATCCTGCCCCTTCCAGCAGTCGTTGCGACCCTTGATCCAGCCGCGCTGCATGGCGCGCTCGGTCTTGAGCTGTTCGGGAGAGAGCGCGGCAATCGCCTTGGGGTAGAGGGCCGCCAGTTCGTTATCAAGGGCGGCCAGTCCGGCATCCTTGCAGATCAGGTTTTCGACCGATCCGGAGGCTTTGGTGCAGTCAAAGGAGGGGGTTGCGGCGCTGGCCAGCAGAGGGGCAAACAGCAGGGTGGCAAGCAAGGTCTTTTTCATCGATAGAATCCAGCAATGAGGAGGGCATATCTGCCTACTACAGCACACTCTACAGGGCAATGCAGCAGGGGAGCCGAGCCCACTTGCACTGCTGAATGGCAGCCAAACGGAAAAACCCGACACTCCTGGCCGGAATGTCGGGTTTTTTGTGGCCGCGATAAAGGGGGAGGCGGGTTGCCCGGTTGATCAGGCCAGCGCCAGTTGCTGACTGCGGGCGCGCCACAGCCGCTCGTGGAAGAAGAACACCACGGTGTTGATGGCCGGTTCGATCATCGCCATCACGCCGCCGGTGAGCAGCTCGCCGCTCAGCAGGAAGGCCACCCCGAAGGCCACCGAGAAGTGGACCACCGCGAAGCTGCTGGTCTTGGCCTGCAGGCTGTGATTTGGCTTGAGTTTGTGCCAGCCAAGGTCATGAAAGTAGAAGGCGACCGTGTTGACGGCGGGCTCGATCAGGGCGATCAGGCTGGCGGTCAGCAGCTCACCGGTCAGCAGGTAGGCCACGGTAAAGGCGACACCGAAGTGCAGGATGGCAAAGCTGATGGTCTTTTTCATGATGGCGGCTCCCTCTGTTGATGATGAGAGTATCCGCCGAAATGAGATTAAATGAAAACTATTCTCATCTATTACCAGGATAGAGAGAACCTATCAAAGGAAAAGTGCCTCCGCACTGTCGTGAGGCAGGCTCGCGGTGTGCCAGCATTTCGGGCTGGCCGGATAAAAACAGGAAGCCCCGTGACGGGGCTTCGCTTTTCTGTCTACCGGGGCACAGGGTCGCTATTACTACTCTGAGACCTTGTTGAGCCACTCGACCCTGTACAGAAGACCTTGGACATCCATCTTTTGGGTTTGGGCTATGCTACGCCTTGCTCCAAAAGGTGGGTGTCCCAGATTTGCTTTGTTATGTGAATTTTACTCCCGCAAGCTGCTTTACATGTTTAGATATAGCACTATGCAAGTTTTTCTGATTGCCATAGATGTTGTCGTAAACTTCAAAGAGTGACGTTATATGATCTTGTTCAAATGCTTCATCAACTGCTTTATTAGCTTTCTTATACTTCTCAATCGCAATGAGTACCTCGTCACTTAATAATGGCTCATAAACATTTAAAGCATCATTTAAGTGCTTAGATAACTTTTTGTACTTATCAGTTGAGTCATTAGGCCTATCAACAGAGTTTGCAATTCCTTGCTGAACTTCAAATTCAAAATCAGCCAACTCAGATGTTAACTCGATAACCTCTGCCAAGCTCTCAAGCAAACCGAGCAGATGGTTTTTGTTAATTTCCCAAATTCGATCTTTTCTTTGTTTTCTCACCGCATCAAAGTGAATAGCCGCAGCTATTGCTGTTGAAGATGCGATCACGATGTTAACAGCTATATTGGAATCAAAATCGTAATTTAGATCAAATGCTACGTACCAAATTGTTAGAGCAAAGCCCAACAAAATCCCAAGAATAAACTTAGTCACTATGCACGATACTCCTTTATTCACATAACGCCCGCCTAAGGGGCTGACAACGTATTACCACCAGACTCAAATACAGTAACCGAAACCACCGCGGCTCAATGGGACTGGAAACGCCGCGCGTTGACAGTCCCTCTTGAGGCGTTTGTTAAGTTTATATTTTTGGGCATTTTTTATAAACATCTCAATCAATTGCATATCGAAAAAGACAACAAATGCTATTGTAGGAAAATAAATAAAATTACTGTATTTGTTCATTCCTAAACCTAGTCTCACTACATACAGCGAATAAACAAAGAATATTATCACTGTAAATATTGCCAAAACAAAAGGTGTCACTACTGATTCTGATAAATTTTGTAGAAAATACAACATAGCGGTCAAAAACAAACCTGTTGTAGCTACATTACCATAGTGAGTCAGCAAGGCGTCCAGATATTTTCTGGACTTAAATTCATGAAAATCAAAAATACTATCGATGATTGCTTCTAAATCGATATTTTTTTGTGTAGCGACGTAGTTTATCGCTGTTGGGTAGATAAATGCTAATGCGATTAACAGAAAATAAGCCACATCGCGTTTAGCCCAACTTAGTGGGTTAAAACTTCCATATACACCAGAAAACACGAAATATAATATCAATGAAAGAATAAATGCTCCAACAAGAGCTAAGAAAGCTGCTAACCAGTTGCCTTCCTTTTTGATCGCTTGATCTGTCATAAGTTTCCTAAACTTAAATTAAACATAACGCCCGCTTAAGGGGCTGACAACGCTACTACCAACTTTCCGCATAACACCGTAATCACAAGAACCAACGCATAGTAAAAAAGCAGAAGACCTTGGACACCCATCTTTTTGGTTCGGGCTCTGCTACGCCTTGCTCAAAAAGGTGGGTGTCCCAGATTTGTGCACTTTAACCGTTTGTTATGCGATTTTTCCGTCTTCGATGATATCTCTTAATTCCTCTATCGATAAAGGAGGTCTTTTTGCATGTAGCATTCTATGACAATTCGCACAAACAGGGAGTAAATCCGTTGAGGGGTTAATTGTATGCTCACCTTTATATGCTGAAATGGGCCTCAAATGGTACACTTCGATATATTTATCACCAAGTTTTCCATACACTTTACCAAACTCGAACTCACAAACATGACAACTATACCCAAATGTCATAATACATTTTTGGCGAGCTATTGGATTTCTATCGTACGTTGTAATAGTGACTTTCTTGGCTCTCCCTTCTTTATACTCAGGAATATCTCCCTTATGTTTACCAAACTCGATTAGAGTTCTTTTTTCTAGCATTTCACAGATGGAGTCTGCATATTCTTTCGGAATATAAACACCACCACTTTCTGGGGTCCACTTGAAGTCTGGATAGTTCTTTTCTAACTCTTTAAGAGATATAATTGGCTCATCAGACAGAGCTTTAAATTCCAACAAAGCACGCAATGCCTTTCCTTTATCTTTAGCCTTAACAGGATCCCAATGTTCTAAGAGATCTGGTTTAGTTAATACGTAACCACATCCTATGATACCTTTAGGCTCTAAACCTAGCCGCATCATATAAAATTTCTCACCAACCTCAATTTGCTTCCTTTTACCAGAACTCCAAATTTCTTGGTAACAACCATCCGTATTAACAGAGACAATGGCTTCCTTTAGATCATACCAAGCCCACTTTTGGGGGTTCCAAGTAAATAGATACGAATTCATTCATCAACCTTATAATCGCATAACGCCCGCCTAAGGGGCTGGCAACGCATTACACTAAACTAAAACGCAACAACCGTAACCACCACGGTTCATCGGGACTGGAAACGCCACGTGTTGACAGTCCCTCTTGAGGCGTTTGTTAGGCTTATGCCCAACGTATACCCATAAACTTATTAAGCGCTGTAACATGCTCTGGATACGCATATATCGAAACTTCTTCGATTCCTATAGCTTTAGCCACAGCGTATCGGTGATGACCACCTTGAAAAATAACTTCGTTATTCTCGACAGGTTTAATTATTGGTGGAGTAATGGGGTTACCCTCAGATAAATACACTATCATCTCAGCTAGTTTCGATTGGCAGCCAAGTTCCCATAACTCATCGCCATCTCGTCGACTGTAATGACACAAATGTTTATCAAACTCCAATAAGGGCAGGTGACCGAGAACAAGTCCTTCAGGGAACATTTTTTCAAAATCAGCTTGCGTTAAACCGTCAAAGCAAAACTTTTGAGATTCCAACCGGTAGTCCCAGTTAAATTTGATTACTGGCCATTCTTCCGGTGGCTTATTGTATAAATATTTTGATTTGTTAAAAACTCGCTCATTTTCATCGGTTTCACGTCTATAGTGTTCAGCACTTTCATACCCCAATACTTGGGCTAATTCATCATCCATTTCGTTAATATGTTCCTCTGATAAGCCTAACAGTGATTAGATAGAAGGCGGCACTAATCCGTTAGCAGAGCATTCCATATAACTCCGTAACATTTTCACTGCCGCCAAGTAAAAAAATCATTAAATCATAATGTTACAAACTTGTTCTCGTGCTGAGCGTGTTCGATTGACCCCCTCTTTTGCGCCACGGTTGCTACTGTATAAAAAATCAGTACTCAGGGCACTCTTGGCAAGCGCCGCCAAAGCACGCCTGCATGAGCAGGTCAGAAATCAGCATAAGGCCGACACTATGTTGACTGGGGGGTCGTGGGCTACGTTCGCTTATCCATTTCATCCGGCATGGCTACCGCCCCTGAATTACAGCCTCCAGTCTGCTGCGTTTAACCAATGGGATGTGGCTGACATGGCTCATGGGGTGACTCCGACGAGGCTTTTGTTGCCAATTGGATATATTACCGGCTCATTGGCCAAGGGAAAGGGGGATGCGGGGAGTTTCTGAGCCAGATCAAGCAATTAATAAATCGCGACTGGTTGGCGCAGGGAGTGGAAAGTGCGGCCACTGTGTTGCTGGATAAAGAGTGTTGGCGGGTAAAAAACAAGAAGCCCCTGAACGGGGCTTCTCTTTGCTGGCCATGCCGCCACGGTGAACGGCTTGGGTGAGCGACTTGCTGGCGCCTTGGCCGGGCGCCGGAGCGAGTTGGTGCGGGCCTACTCTGCGACCTTGTTGAGCCACTCCACCTTGTACTGGGCGCCGGCGCCCTGCGCCAGCTTGGCACAGAGCGGTTTGAGGAAGGCTTCAATCTGCTCGTCCAGCATCCAGGGGGGGCTGATGATCAGCATGCCTGAGCCGTTCATGCCCCAGTCGGTAGTCTGACCGGCCACTTCCAGCTCGGCCACCAGCACGTTGCCGAAGTTCTCCCGCTTGATGGCGCGCAGCATGTCGCGGGATTTGTCTGCCTCTTGCCCGAGGATCGGATACCAGAGGGCGTAGATGCCGGTTGCCCAGCGTTTTTGCGCCTTTTTCAGGGTATCGACCACGGCGAAGTAATCTTCTTTGAGCTCATAGGGCGGATCGATCAGCACTAGCCCGCGGCGCGGGGTCGGCGGCAGCAGGGCGATCAGCCCCTCGAAGCCGTCACGGTGGTGTACGGCGACGCGAGGGTCATAACCCATGTTGGCGCGCAGGTCTTCGACCTCGTTGTTGTGCAGCTCCATCAGCGCCAGCTTGTCCTGCTCGCGGGTGAGGCGACGGGAGAGCTCCGGCGAGCCGGGGTAGTAGTGCAGCTCGCCGTTCTGATTCATCTCCTCGATGACCCCGAGATAGGGGGCCATGGCAGACCACTGGGCCCGCTCGTCCCACAGGCGGCCAATGCCGTCGGCATACTCGGCCTTCTTCTGGGACCAGTCGCCGCGCAGGTCGTAGAGACCGCCACCGGCATGGGTGTCCAGCACGATGAAGGGTTTCTCCTTCTTCTTGAGGGACTCGATGATCAGGGCCTGAACGGCGTGTTTCAGCACGTCGGCATGGTTGCCGGCGTGAAAGGCGTGGCGGTAGCTCAGCATATTAGATCTCTGAGGGGGCCCTGCTGGACACCCAGTAACGATAGATAGTTCAACAAATTGCGGCTGTTGCCGCGAAATAGGGAGAGGCTGCGCAGGGTCTGCAACAGGACGCCCTGTTGCAGCCGCTCCAGCTCCAGTTCGTGGGCCAGCATCGACTGATACTGCTGCTCGTCGAGTCGCGTCTTGGCGCTCTGGCGCAGGGCGCGCCACGGGGTCAGCACCGCTTCGGTCTGCACCAGCGCCGGTTGCAGGTCGGTGAGATCGACTACGATGCCGAGTTGATCGAGCCGGTGCAGCAGCAGCGCCAGATTGACGTTGCCCCCCTGCTCCTGCACGGTGAGCCAATCCTGGCTGCGCTCACCATAGACCTTGCCGCTCCAGTGCCAGAAGCCGATCGGCGTCGGCAATTCGTGGACCGCGACCCGCTCGCTGGCCATCAGCTGTTCGTCACGCAAAGAAGGCTTGCTCCATGGTTTCCAGCTCTTCGGAGAGGCTCATCCACTCCAGCTCCACCTCTTCCAGCTGCTCCTTGAGGGGGCCCTGGGATTTGAGCAGCTCGGAGAGCTTGGTTTTAGCGCTCTCTTCGTAGATGGCGGGGTCGGCCAGTTGGCTCTCGATGTCGCCAAGCTTGCCCTGCAGCTTCTCCATGCTCGCTTCGAGCTTTTCGAGCTTCTGGCGCAGGGGACGGGTTGCTTGCCGGAACTCCGCCTCGCGCCGCTTCTGATCCTTGCGCGCCACCGCCGAGTTGGCAGAGACGGGGCCATCGGCCGGTTTGGCGTTGGCCTCTTTCTCCTGCTCGCCGAGCCACTTGTGGTAGTCGTCCAGATCGCCGTCGAACGGCTCGACCCGGCCACCGTGCACCAGATAGAAGTCATCTGTGGTGGTACGCAGCAGGTGCCGGTCGTGGGAGACAACTACCATGGCCCCTTCGAAGCCTTGCAACGCCATGGTGAGGGCGTGGCGCATCTCCAGATCCAGGTGGTTGGTAGGTTCATCCAGCAGCAGCAGGTTGGGTTTTTGCCAGGTGATCAGCGCCAGCACCAGCCGCGCTTTTTCGCCGCCGGAGAAGGGGGCTACTTTGTCGAGCGCCTTGTCACCGTGAAAACCGAAGCTGCCCAGATAGTTGCGCAGCTCCTGCTCGGTCTTGTCCGGCGCGAGGCGCACCAGATGATCGAGCGGGGTATCGTCGAGACGCAGGGTCTCCAGCTGATGCTGGGCAAAGTAACCGATGCTCACCCCGGCGCTCACCTCGAGCTTGCCGGAGAGCGGCGGGTTGGAGCCGGCCAGCATCTTGATAAAGGTCGATTTACCGGCGCCGTTGCGACCGAGCAGACCGATGCGCGAACCCGGTACCAGATTGAGTTTGATCTTCTCCAGGATCACCTTGTCGCCGTAACCGGCAGAGAGGTTCTCCATGGCGATGAGCGGGGTCGGCAGGGCCGACGGCTCGCGAAACTCGAAGCTGAATTCGGAGTCGGCGTGGGCGGGCAGGATCTTCTCCATCCGCTCCATGGCTTTCAGGCGGCTCTGGGCCTGACGGGCCTTGGAGGCCTTGTAGCGGAAGCGATCCACATACGCCTGCATGTGGGACATCTCCCGCTGCTGCTTCTCGTACATCGACTGCTGCTGGGCCAGATGTTCGGCGCGCTGCAGTTCGAAGTCGGAGTAGCCGCCGGTGTATTCGTTGAGCTTGCCGTTCTCGATATGGATGATGCGGCTGATGACCGAGTCGAGGAAGTCGCGGTCGTGAGAGATGAGCACCAACGTGCCCTGATAGCCCTTGAGCCACTTCTCCAGCCAGATAACGGCGTCGAGATCCAGGTGGTTGGTCGGTTCATCGAGCAGCAGCAGATCGGAGCGGCAGAGCAGCGCCTGGGCGAGGTTTAAGCGCATGCGCCAGCCACCGGAGAAGCTGCGCACCGGCGAGCTGAGCTGCTCGTCGCTGAAACCGAGGCCGTGCAGCAGTTCGGCGGCGCGGGCGCGAATGCTGTAGGCGCCTATGGTATCGAGGCGACCGTGCAGCTCGGCTACCAGCAGACCATTGTCATCCTGCTCGGCCTGTACCAGCTGGGCTTCCAGCGAGCGAAACTCCTTGTCGCCGTCGATCACGTACTCGAGCGCGGAGCAGTCGAGCGCCGGAGTCTCCTGCGCAACGCCTGCAATCTGCCAGCCAGCGGGCAGGCTGAAGGTGCCGCTGTCGATGGCCAGCTCGCCCCGTACCAGTGCAAAAAAGGTGGACTTGCCACAGCCGTTTTTGCCCACCAGACCCACTTTGTGGCCGGGGTGAATGGTGGCGGAGGCGTTGTCCAGCAGCTTGCGGCCGCCGCGGATCAGTTCGATTTGACTGGCAACTATCATGGGTGGGATCTGCTTGCTCAAAATGGAGGAGAAAAACTGGCGCGGATCTTACGTGAAATGACGCTGATTTGCACTGTAGCGAAGGGCTGGCCACTGGCTGGCGCTGCAAAAACATGCCATAACAGAGAAACCAGTTTGGTTACGGGAGGTTAGCATGCATATCAGGGATATTATGACGACCCGGGTCGCCACCGTTTCAATGGATGATCGACTCCGAGTCATCAGGGATATCTTCGAGCAGGCCCACTTTCGCCACCTGCTGGTGCTGGAAGAGGAGGAGCTGGTGGGGGTCATCTCGGATCGGGATCTGTTCCGTGCAATCAGCCCTTATCTCGACTCCGAAGCCGAGATGAGCCGCGATACCGAAACCCTCAACAAGCGGGCCCACCAGATCATGAGTCGTCAGCTCGTCACCATCGCTCCCCATCTCACCGTGCGCGACGGCGTCAAGCTGATGCTGGAGAAGGGGGTATCCTGCCTGCCGGTGCTGGAGAATGGCGCATTGGTCGGCATTATCAGCTGGAAAGATTTTCTCAAGGCGGCGCTGGAGAGTGACGCGCTGGTTTGAGCCCAACGCTCATCGCCATCAGCTGACAGAGAACAAATAGAGAGAGGGGAGCCAAGGCTCCCCTCTCTCTATATTGGCTTTGCCGACAATGCCGGTTTGCACGCCGCCAGCATCATCATGGCTCGGGCTGCCCTGCGACAAGACAGGAGGGGCCGCTGCCGGAGAGGTGCGGCTGAAGATGGGTGCGGATCTCCTGCAGGGTGCGCTGGTACTGCCGGGCATGTTGATCGAGAAACGCGGGGCTGTGCTTGAGGCGTCGCTCCAGGGTATCAACCAGCAGCGCCACCCTGGGGGCCGCCATACCGGCTGGCCAGCAGTGTTGCAGCAGCTCCAGCAGTTGCCAGGCATCGCCCGGCAGGGCGGGGAACTCCTCCAGCAGTTGCAAGCCCGCTTGCAGGGCTGTCTGATACTGGCTGGCCTGCATCGCCTTGTGGCGTAGCTGGCGTAGCTCGTTCAGCCGTTGTTCTCTCGCCGTCAGACGCTGGCCCAGCTCGGCCACCAGATGGTGGAACAGCTGGCGGGTGAGCGGGTGGGGCGCAACCCTGACGCGGTATTGGGTCAGCTGGGTCAGGTAGCGCTGGGCATGGTGGGGCAGGCCACAAAACTGACAGACGGCAAAGCCCAACAACAGGGTGAGATGGTTCTCGCTCGCCTGGCTGGGTTGATGGTGGGCGAGCAGGATCAGCGCCTCGTCGAAGCGGTAATCCAATCCCTGCATCAGTGCCTGCAGCAGCTCGAACTCCTGCGCGGGCAGGTTTACTGTTCGCTTCAGATGGGCCCACTCCTGTTGCAGGGAGCGGATCCGGTTGCTGGATGGTGTATGCCACAGCACCGCCAGCATGGCGTTGATCATGAAGTGGTCGATGGCCAGCCGGACGCGCTGTTCACTGAAATGGTGAAGATTCAGGGTGCTGGCTTGTTCCAGCACCTTCCTCTCGTCTTGCTGTAATAGTCCCAGCATCATGGCCAGCTGATGCCAGCGGGGTTGATGGGGGCGGACTTGTTGCAACTGCACCATGGTCTCCCAGGCTGCCTGCCACTGATGTTGGTGCAACTGACTGGCGAGTTGCAGCTCCAGTCGGGTGGCGGTCGGCAATATGGTTTGATGACGCTGCAAGTCGGTTTCGGCACTCTGCAGTTTGCCCAGTCCCAACATGGCGTAGAACAATCCGGCCCTCGGCCAGCTTGCCCGATACTCGTTGGCACACAGGGCATAATGCTGGGCGGCAGTGAGCTGTTCGCTGGACTGCAGCAGCAGGTAACCCTTGAACCGATCCAGCCAGGGGGCAAGGGGTCGGTTGTCCCGTTGATAGAGCAGGTCTTCACAGAGTGCGGTCGCCAGTTTCCACTCCCGCAGCAGGGTTGGAGGGGCGAGGGTGTGGGTCATCCTGCTCAGTTGTGTCAACTGCTTGAGCGCAGTTGTGAGCTCCCCGGTCATGAAGGGGAGTGGCAGATGGAGGGAGAAGTAGAGGTCCGAGGGGAGAAAATCCTGCTCGTTCTGGTCTGCATCCATCAACAGTAGTACGCAGGCGGGTTGTAGCAGGCCGAGGTAGTGTGCTTCATGCAGCAGGCGGGCGCCGTCATGCCCCAGTTGTCTATTTTGCTGGCAGATAATGGCATCAAATGGCTGTTGTTGCAGCAGGGTGAGTAGACCGCTGCGTTCCTGACCCGGGTGGCTGTGGTGGTGGATCCGTTCAGCAGGGATACCCTGTTCGGTCAGTTCCCGGGTGATGGCGCTACGGAGCAGTGGATCCTCTTCGAGCAGCAGTATCGTCATGCACGCGTCCTTTCAATACTCCACGAGTAGATCAGATTAGACCCAAGAGGAACATGGCGACAACTCTGCGGGGGAGGAAAAGTGACAGTAGTCGGCGCGAGACGAGGAAGGGCATTATAGGCGGTTACCGGGATTTATGTGCTTCGGTGAGAAAGACACACTCTGTTTGACGGATCTGGTGTGAGCCACTCCCCTGTTCCCCCTGCCAGCTTAATTCCAGCTTGCCGAGGCGGCCCAGATGGCGCAGTTCAAATTCGTAGCGCTGGCAGAGGTTGTTTTGGGGCAGACTCGTCATACCCGCTGGCAGGCGGTATTGATAGCGCAGGATCGGCCCATCTTCCAGCTTGCTGGCCACCGGCACCAGCCCCTCTGGCGTGGGCTGCGGCGCCCCGAGCGCACGGCGCAAACTGAGCGGTGCATCGATCGCCTTTTGATAGTGCAGGCCGTTCATGGCCGCCAGCTCCTCTTCCAGCCGTTGCAACTCCCCTTCCAGTCCATTGAGCGCGGCCCCCAGCTGCTGGTGGGTCGTTGACGAGGCGCAGCCACCCAGCAACAGGGTGGCAAGCAGTAGGGCGGCTCTGATGGGGGGCACGGCATCTCCTTGGCAATGACGATGAAGCGTGAAGGTCAGGTCGGCTGGCCCTGACTATAGCAGGGGATTGCTCGGGGGCGTCCCCTGCAGCAGCTGCGCCAGACGGGCCAGCCCTTCGCCGACCCGGGCATCGGTGGCGGGTTGGCTCAGGCTCAGGCGCACCCCTTGCGGAGCGGCAAACTGACCGGCGGCGAAGTGTTCCCCGCTCGCCACGCCAACGTCAAGAGCATCGGCGGCGGCAGCAAACTGTTGGCTGCGCCAGGGCTCCGGCAGCGGTAGCCAGGCGTGCATGCTGCCCGGCTGCCAGCGGGCGGCAGGCAGCAGGTGGCGCAGCAGTTCGCCACGGCGTTTGAGGATCTCCCGCTGCTGCTCGACCAGCGGCATGATCTGGCGCTGACTGACCATTTTGCAGGCGAGCTCGATCAACAGCGGGCTCACCATCCAGCTCGACAGCCGCATGGTCTGGGCGAAGGCGCTGCGCAGGGCAGGGGGCGTCAGCACGAAGCCCACCCGCAGGCCGCCGCAGGCGATCTTGGCCAGACTGCCCAGATAGATGACCCGCTCCGGCGCCAGATTGACCAGAGGGATCACAGGTTGCTGGGGCAGCAGGCCGTTGACGTCATCCTCGATGATCAGCAGATCGTGGCGACGGGCGATGGTGACGATGGCCTCCCGCCGCGCCAGACTCATGATGGCGGTGGTGGGGTTTTGCAGGGTTGGGGTGAGGTAGAGCAGCTTGGCCCGGCGGGTGCGGCAGGCGGCGTCCAGCGCCTCGGGCAGCAGCCCCTCCTCGTCCATCGCCAGTCCCACCACCTGATTCTTCAGCTGGCGGGCATTGCCCAGCATACCGGGGTAGCTCAGCCCCTCGCACAGGATGGTCTCCCCCACGCAGCCGGTCGCCAGCAGCGCCAGCATGATGCCGTGCTGGGCGCCGTGGCTGAACAGCAGGCGATCCTCACTACAGGCCACCCCTTGCTCCGCCAGCCAGTTGACGAACTGCTGGCGCTGATCCGGTCGTCCCGCCTCCTTGTCGTAGCCGAGCAGGGCGTTGAGATCCCCGTCCGCCACTTCCCCCAGCATGGGGCGAATGATGGCCGCCCGATCCAGCTGCACCGGCAGGTTCTGCCACAGCTCGATGCGGTGCCCCTCCTCCTGACGGATCACCCACTCATTGGCGGGATCCGTGTTCGCTCCCTTGACCCAGGTGCCGTGGCCCACCCGGGCGGCCAGCAGGCCGCGCCGCTCCGCCTCGCTGTAGGCGCGGGTGACGGTGCCGACGGTGACACCCAGACGATCCGCCAGGGATCTGTGGGTAGGCAATCGGGTCTGCGGTGGCAGCTCGCCATTCGCGATCCCCTGTTCGATTGCTTTGACCAGCTTGAGGTAGAGGGGGCCATCGAAGGCCGCAAGGTCGGGCGTCCAGATTGTCATGGTGACAATAAATCCATTGATCCAAATTTGTTGTCAATATAGCGTGAATTTCAGCCTGATAACAATCAAATAGCTTGCATTGTATCGATACAACTCAGCGAGTAAGGAGTCACAATATGACGATGGAGTGGTATGTTACCCTGTTCGGTTTTGCCGTACTCACCTGCGGTACGCCGGGGCCCAACAACCTGATGCTGACGGCTTCCGGCGCCAACTTCGGGGTGCGTCGCACTCTGCCACATCTGCTCGGGGTGGGGCTGGGGCAGCCGGTGTTGCAACTGGTGTTGGCGCTGGGGCTTTATCCGCTGTTCGAGCGCTGGCCCCTGCTACGGCTCGGTTTGCAGATCTTCGGCAGCCTCTATCTGCTGTGGTTGGCGTGGCGTATCGCGGTGGCCGGGGCGCCGGGGGATCCGGCCCGGAGGGCCCGTCCGTTGACCATGCTGGAGGGGCTGGGCTTTCAGTTCCTCAATCCCAAGGCGTGGATGATGGGGATCTCCGCCATCAGTCTGTTCAGCCTGCCCGGCGCCAGTTACTGGTCGAGTCAGCTGGCGGTGATGGTCATGTTTGCGCTGGTGGCCCTGCCGGTCTGCTTTGTCTGGGTACTGTTCGGCCATCAGCTGAGCAACTGGATCAGCTCGGATCGGGGCTGGCGGCGACTCAACGGTTCTCTCGGCCTGCTGACGGCACTCTGTGTGGTGATGCTCTGGTATTGAGCCGTGTTGCGCTGGAGGGGGAGGTGGCCGAGAAAGAGGCATTTCTGACTTGTCGCCACGGGGTTGGCTCTGCATATTAGAAGGCTTTCCCCATAACGGGGGCGTTGAATCGACAAGAGGTTGAGATGGATCTGAACTGGTTACTGCCCCTGGCGGGGTTTGCCCTGGTTACCTGCGGCACGCCGGGGCCAAATAACATGTTGCTCACCAGCGCCGGGGCGGCGCAGGGGTTTCGCCGCACGATTCCCCTGCTGGTGGGGGTGGTGGGGGGGATCAATCTGATGATCCTCGCTACCGCGCTGGGGCTTGGCGTGGTGTTCGAGAAGGTGCCGCTGCTGCACGATGGCCTCAAGATTATCGGCTCGGCGTATCTGCTCTGGCTGGCGTGGAAGGTGGCGACCGCCAGCGGCCCGGCCGAGGGCAACCGGCCGCTCATTCCCGCCCATCAGGGGGCCATGCTGCAACTGCTCAACCCCAAGGCATGGATGATGGCGCTCTCCGCCATCAGCGGTTTCACTCTGGCGGGGGAGGCTTACTGGCCCTCCGCGCTCTGGGTGTTGGTGATCTTCTTTATTACCGGCCTCTACACCGGGGCGTTCTGGGTGTTGTTTGGTGCCCAGGTGCGGCAAATCATTCGCACTGCCCGGGGTTGGCGGCGTTTCAATCTCGGCATGGGGCTGGCGACGGCCGCCTGTGTCGGGATGATCTGGATTTAGCCCGGGGTTGACCCGGGCCTTTACCGGCTGTCTTGTTGGCCCTGCGGGGCCTTTTTTATCTCGCCTGCGTGACCTTGCCTGCAAGGTGGCGTGGTTCTGCCCTCCCTTGGAATGAAGGAGTTCCTATGAAATGTATCGGTCTGTTGGGTGGCATGAGCTGGGAGTCCACCGTCAGTTACTATCAGGCGCTCAACCGTGGGGTGCGGGCACAGCTCGGCGGTTTGCACTCGGCGCGGGTGCTGCTCAACAGCGTCGATTTTGCCGGTATCGAGCGGTTGCAGCATGCCGGTGACTGGCCCGCTACCGCTCGTTTGCTGGCGGCGGAGGCGCGCAAGTTGCAGGATGGCGGCGCCGATTTCTTGCTGATCGGCACCAACACCATGCACAAGGTCGCCCCCGAGATTGAGGCCGCCATCGATATCCCGTTGCTCCATATCGCCGATGCCACCGCGGCCAAATTGCGGGCTGACGGGATCACCCGAGTCGGCCTGCTCGGCACCCGCTTCACCATGGAGCAGGATTTTTACAAAGGGCGCTTGCAGGATCGCTTCGGGTTGGCGGTGCTGGTGCCTGCCGAAGCTGAGCGGGAGCGGGTACACAGGATCATCTATGACGAGCTCTGTCTGGGGGAGACCCGTGAATCGTCGCGGGCCGAGTATCTGGCCATTATCGAGGCGCTGGTGGATGCTGGTGCCGAGGCGGTGATCCTCGGTTGCACCGAGATTGCCCTGCTGGTGGGCGATGCCCGGGCGGCGGTGCCGCTCTACGACACCACTGCCATCCATGCCGAGGCCGCCGTGGCACTGGCGCTCTGCTCCGATTAATTAACTGGTCAGATCTCACTATTCATGCTTGTCTCATACCCCTTGCCATAAAAGCGTGTAAAATTGCGCCCTGAATTTTCCCCGGCCAACACGGGTTGGCTGCGGTTTCCTAGCATGCAAGGCTGACATTGTGACTGAAGTAGATAGATTCGCGGATATTCGCCCCTACCGCGATGAAGAAGTGCCGGCAGCCATCGAACGGCTGATCCAAGATGATGAATTTATCGGCGCCATCGCCAAGTATCGTTTCGGTTCCCTGATGAGCTGGCTGGGCTGGGCCATTCGCCCGATGATCCGCCTGTTTCTGCGCCGTAAATGGTCAAAAGTGACCACGGTGCATCAGGTCCAGATGGGGGTCACCCGGTACATGTCCCGCATGATCGCCACCTCTACCAAGGGGGTGACCTTCTCCGGGATCGAGCATCTGAAGAAAGAGCAGGGCTATCTGTTTGTCTCCAACCACAGAGACATCGCCATGGATCCTGCGTTCGTCAATTGGGGGCTGCACACCCACGGTTTCGATACCGTGCGCATCGCCATCGGTGACAACCTGCTGCGCAAACCCTGCGCCACCGAGCTGATGAAGCTCAACAAGAGCTTTATCGTCAAACGCTCCGCCAAGGGGCCGCGGGAGATGATGAAGGCGCTCGGCGAGCTGTCTGCCTATATCGGCAACTCGGTTCACGAAGGTCACTCCATCTGGATCGCCCAGAAGGAAGGACGCGCCAAGAATGGCGATGACAAGACAGATCCCGCCATCCTCAAGATGTTCTACGTCGACGGCAAGAAGCAGAAGATCGACTTCGTCGACTACATGCGCAGCCTCAATATCGTGCCGGTCAGCATCAGCTACGAGCTGGATCCGACCGACAAGGCGAAGGCGCGCGAGCTCTACGAGAAGTCGGTCAACGGCAGCTATGAGAAGGGCGAGTTCGAGGATATCGAGAGTATCGTCGCCGGTATCGTCGGCATGAAGGGGCGGGTACATGTCTCCTTCGGCGCGCCGATCACCGAGGGCTTCAGCGATCCGGACGAACTGGCCGCGCTGATCGACAAGGCGATCTGGAGCAGCTACCACCTGTTCCCCAGCAACTATCTGGCGGCCGATGTCTCCGGCAAGGCCAATACCATCGAGCAGGCGGCCTTCCTGACCCGTCAGTCAGAGGTGCCGGAAGAGCACAAGGCGATCTGGCGGGCCATGTACGCCAAACCGGTGGAAAATGCCCAAAAGGCTTGAATGAAACCGGTTGTTAAACGGTTTTGCGAAAAAAACGGGCGCTGATGCGCCCGTTTTTGCGTCTGGTCAAAGTCGAGGGGGAAAGGGTGGTGAATAATATGGTTTCAGCTGGTACGATCACTATGAAAATGGGATTATGTCTCTTGGCAAGGTGCTGACGAGTGTGTAACAGTGCCCATATAGCTGAACATGAGCAAAAGCTCTAAACCGGTTTGCACGGATTGCAGACGGCATTATTGAAGGACCTGTCACAGGTCCTTTTTCATTGGCTGGCAAAGATGCCGCCCAGATATACCTAACAGGAAACAGACGCCATGATCACCGGTAGCCTGAACACCCTGCAGCGGACGCCGCTGCCCGCCCCGCTGGCCCGCATCATGGCCGAGGTGGTGAAGAGCGTGGCTCACTGGGGTGACGCTCCGCTCGGCAAGAGCGAGATCGATGGCCTCAACCTGTTCTGTCTGGTGAGCGAAGATCTGACCGAGCCAGCCGCGGATCGCCGTGGCGAATTCCATCAGCAGTATCTCGATATCCAGTTGCTGCTGCGCGGTGAAGAGTGGATAGGTGTGGGCCCCCACGACTATGTGAGCGACGGCGCCGACCATCCACATCCTGACCTCTGGTTTGTCGAGGACGAGCAGACCAGCTATCTGGCGCTGCAACCTGGCGATTTTGCCATCTTCTGGCCGGGCGAGCTGCACCGCCCGCTCTGTACCTTCAACCAGCCCGCCAAGGTGAAGAAGCTGGTGGTCAAGGTACACAAGGATCTGCTGGCTATCGCCTGAGCATTCCCATTGAGGCGAGCCCTGCGCAGCTGATGCGTTGAGACTCGCAAGCATTGAAACCAGTGATACGCACCACAAGTTGCGATCACTCTTTCAAGAGCAAGAATTGAAACCAGTGATACGCACCACAGGTTGCGATGACTCTTTCAAGAGCAAGAATTGAAAAATTGGACGCACCCTCCTGCGACCATAAGCCCCCGGCAGGGGAATCCCATCCTCTTTTGGATGACACGACACTGTCGGCATAAAGCCGAAGCACAGGAAGATGTAGAAAATGAGCAAGTTGGTATTGATCCTTAACTGCGGTAGCTCTTCCCTGAAATTTGCCGTAATGGACGCCGAAACAGGTGAGGACATGCTGTCCGGCCTGGCCGAATGCTTCAATCTGGATGATGCACGTATCAAATGGAAACTCCACGGGGTCAAGGGCGAAGCCATGCTGGGAGCGGGTGCCGCTCACCAGGAGGCCCTCGACCATATCGTGGGTCACATCCTGCCGCAGGATCCGACTCTTGCCGAGCAACTGGTGGCCATCGGTCACCGAATCGTACACGGTGGCGAGCAGTTCTCCCGCTCCGTGCGCATTGATGACGGCGTGATCGCCGGTATCGAAGCCGCCATTCCGTTCGCCCCGCTGCACAACCCGGCCCACCTCATCGGTATTCGCGCCGCGCTGAAAGTGTTCCCGCAGCTGTCCGAGAAGAACGTGGCCGTGTTCGACACCGCTTTCCACCAGACTCTGCCGCAAGAGGCCTACCTCTATGCGCTGCCGCACAAGCTCTACCGCGAACACGGTATTCGTCGTTACGGTGCCCACGGTACTTCTCACCGCTACATTGCGGAAGAAGCCGCAAAAGAGCTGGGCAAGCCGTTGAATGAACTGAACATCATCAACTGCCACCTGGGTAACGGTGCCTCTGTCTGCGCCATCAAGAACGGCGAATCCGTAGACACCTCCATGGGTCTGACTCCGCTGGAAGGTCTGGCGATGGGTACCCGCTCCGGTGATATCGATCCGGCCGTGGTCTTCTTCATGCACGACCAGCTCGGTTACAGCGTGGAGCAGATCAACCACACCCTGACCCGTGAGTCCGGTCTGCTGGGGATGACCGAAGCGAGCAGCGACTGCCGTTACGTCACCACCAACTACGCCACCGACGCCGGTGCCAAGCGCGCGCTGGATGTCTTCACCTACCGTGTGGCCAAGTATGTCGGTGCCTATGCCGCTGCGATGGACGGTCGTCTGGACGCCGTGGTCTTTACCGGTGGTATCGGTGAGAACGCCGCCATGGTGCGCGAGATGGTGCTGAACCGTCTGGCTCTGTTCGGCTTCAAGGTGGACAAAGAGGCCAACAACGCTGCAGTACTGGGTGGCGAAGGTCGCATCACCACCGCCGACAGCCGTTGCGCCATGGTGATCCCGACCAACGAAGAGTTGGTCATCGCCCGCGATGCCCTGAGCCTGGTCTGCTAAGTCAGCCTCGCTTTGAAACAACGCCCGGCCAGTGCCGGGCGTTGTCGTTTCTGGCGTTCACCGATTTGACATGGGGGAGGGGAGCGGTACCCTGACCACCACTGTTTTTGCAGCCAGCGGGCTGCCAGGTTCGGGAGAGAGCAATGAAAGAGGCGTTTTTTAACTGGTTGTCTGGCCTTGGGGTGGAAGTGACCAACCTGATGGCGCTGGTGATCGCGCTGGGTTTTATCGTCATCACCTCGTTGCTGCTGCACATGGCGCTGCACCGGGTGTTGCTGGTCCGGCTGGTGGGGATCCTCGGCAAGGCCAAGCAGGTGTGGCTGCCGCCCCAGCTGCAACAGCGCCTCTTCAACCGGCTCGCTTTCGTGTTGCAGGGGGCCGTGCTGCTCGGTCAGGCGGAGATCTGGCTGCCTCGTCAATCGGATAGCCTCAAGCTTATCGAGATGGTGGCCCAGCTCTGGATTTTGCTGTTCCTGCTGCTGGCCTTCTTCGCCCTGCTCGACTGCCTGTTGTCGGTGAGCCGTTACACCCGCCTTGGTCGGGATTTGCCCCTGCGCGGCATCTTCCAGGGGGCCAAGCTGGTAGGCAGCATTCTGGTGGGCATCCTGATGATCGCCCTGCTGCTCGGCAAGTCGCCGCTGTTCCTGTTCAGCGGTCTGGGTGCCATGACCGCAGTGCTGATGCTGGTATTCAAGGACCCCATCCTCGGGCTGGTGGCGGGGATCCAGCTCTCCGCCAACCGGATGCTGAGCGTCGGTGACTGGCTGCAGATGGACAAGTACGGCGCCGATGGCGAGGTGACCGATATTGGCCTCACCACGGTCAAGGTGTCGAACTGGGACAAGACCATCACCACCATTCCCACCTATGCCCTGATCTCCGACTCTTTCAAGAACTGGCAGGGGATGACCGAGTCGGGTGGCCGCCGTATCAAACGCAGCGTCAATATCGACATGACCAGCGTGCGTTTTCTGACGGCCGAGGAGCAGTTGCAGCTCAAGCAGGCGCAACTGCTGGCTCCCTATCTCAGTCGCAAGGAGCAGGAGCTGAGTGCCTACAATCAGCAGCTGAGCGATGCCCTGAGCTGCCCTATCAACGGTCGTCACCTCACCAACCTCGGCACCCTGCGCGCCTATCTGGATGCCTATCTGCGTGCTCACCCCGGCATTCGCAAGGACATGACCCTGATGGTGCGCCAGCTGGCGCCCACGTCAGACGGTTTGCCGCTGGAAATTTACTGTTTTACCGCGACCACCGCATGGGCTGATTACGAAGGGATCCAAGCCGATATTTTCGACCATATCTTCGCTATCATTGAGCAATTTCATCTGCGGTTGCATCAATCTCCCACAGGTTATGATATGCGCCTCTGGCAACGGGGATAAACAGGGGGAGAGGGCGAGTCGAGGGCGTTGGATAATCCGCATATTAATCATCGACCCGTCACCACTTGTCAGTTGATATTTGGTCAGCAGAGGAGAAAAATGGCGGCCTTCTCTTCGCGCCCCTGATCTTCTGCTGATCAGCCGTCAGCTCAGAGATGTCAATTCAGTCATTATCATGGGAAAGTTATGAAGCTCCTTCGCAATAGTGTGGCAACACTCTGCTACAGCCTGCTGCTGACCGCTGCGCCGGTTTTCGCTGTTGAATATGCTCTGCCTGCGGCCAACAGCCGTCTGGTGGGGGAAAATCTGGAATATGTGGTTCCGGCCGAAGAGAATGGCCAGCCGCTGGAGGCCATTGCTGCCAAATTCCAGCTGGGGCTGACCAACATGATAGAGGCCAACCCCGATGCGGATCCCCTGTTGGTACAGACCGGCGAGAAGCTGGTGATCCCCCAGCAACTCATCCTGCCGGATGCCCCTCGTGAAGGCATTGTGCTGAACGTGGCCGAGATGCGCCTCTACTACTACCCGAAAGGCAAGAAGGTGGTAGAAGTGTTGCCCATCGGCATCGGCCAGCTCGGCACCGACACCCCGGAAAACTGGGTGACCAGCGTGCAGCGCAAGAAAGCGGGCCCGACCTGGACCCCGACTGCCAAGATGCATGCCGAATATGCCGCCCGTGGCGAGAGCCTGCCAGCGGTATGGCCGGCCGGCCCGGACAACCCCATGGGGCTGTTTGCACTCTATATCGGCAAGATGTACGCCATCCACGGCACCAATGCCAACTTCGGTATCGGTCTGCGGGTGAGTCACGGCTGTGTGCGGCTGCGTAACGACGATATCGAGTACCTGTTCAAGCAGGTGCCGGTCGGTACCCGCGTCCAGTTCGTTAACCAGCCGATCAAGGCCTCTCTCGAGCCCAACGGCGTTCGTTATCTGGAAGTGCACCAGCCGCTGTCGCGTAGCGAAGAGGAGTTCAACTCCAAGCTGCCGGCACCGCTGCCGATGACTCCGGCGGTGACCCGCTTCATTGCCCACGCCGACAGCGACTCCCAACTGGTGAAGCAGGCGCTGGAGCAGCGCAACGGTATGCCGATGGCGATCAACCGCTAAGGGCAAATCCCCGTCATGACAAAGGGCGAACAGCAAGCTGTTCGCCCTTTTTGTTTCTGCTGCGTTGACTCAGCTTCGCAGCAGATTTGCCTGCAGCTCGCTGCCGAGCTGATCGAGCAGCTGGTAGCGCGCCTTGTAGCTGGCCCGCTTGCGGGAGGGGATCTCCTCCAGCGTCTTGCGGGGCACTTCCAGCGGCAGGCTCATCCAGAGTTCATCTTGCACGCAGCCCTGATGCTCCTGCCACAAGCCGTCGAGATCGAACTTGACCCGATCGGCGGTGCGCTTGCTGCACTGATAGACGTGGCTTTGGGTGCGGATCCCGAGCAGGCTCTTGCACGCCAATCCTCGGGCCAGCTCGGCGGCCATATAGACCAGCAGGGACATAGGGCGCAGCCCGCCGCACGCCTTGGTGACCAGCTTGATCTCCTCGCTCTGCCCCTTGCCGCCCTGCAGCGAACAGATCTCGAGGGTCGGGTTTGGCGCGGGACGCAGATTGAGGGCCATGTAATAGAGCGCAGCGTCACCCAGCTTGAGGGTCAGGCTCATCTCCCCCTCTTTGCCCATGTGGGTTTGGTAATCCAGTTGCAGGGTGAGGGGGGCCGTCAGCTTGTCGCTCTGCCACTGGGCCAGCAGCAGGCCGCGCCCGCTGTAGATTGCCAGTTGTTGCGCCTTGGGCAGCTGACGTGCCAGCTGCTGGTAGTGGCCGCTGATAAGCCCGGCTCGCAGGCGCTTGCGGAGCCCCTTGTGGCGATAGGGGTGGATCGGCTTTTCCAGAATATCGGGGAAGCGGCTGATCGCCTGCGCCAGCAGCGGTTGCTCCTGCTGCTGGCGATAGAGGGCGCGGGCGCCGGGATTGAGCCAGAGACGCCCCACATACTTGGCCCGTCGGATGAGATGACCCGACTCCTCCACCGGGTGAAGGCGGCGGGCGAGGGTTCGCAGGTGTGACAGATGAGATGACATGGTGCCGACCTCTGACTGGTGTGATGAGACAGGGCGGGGAGTGTAGGAGCGGGGCGCTGGCTTGTAAAAAAATGGATAGTAACAAAATGTGAAAACATAACGCTCAATAGTCGCCGTTGCGACGATATGGCCGTCACGGCCACGGCAGGAAATCTGGCGCCATCCTCTTGATGCGGCAGATGATTTGATGCGTAAAGGTTTTTATTGTGTTTTGTGTTTGTTAAAAGTGGTTGAGCTGGCGCGAACGGCTGATTAAGCTAGGCCGGTTTTTTAGGGATGAGCCCGTCACCAGAGCGGGCAGAAAATGACACAAAACGGAGTTTTGCATGACAGCTAGCACACCCATGTTAATCACCTTCCTGGTGTATATCCTCGGAATGGTGTTGATCGGCTTCGTCGCCTATCGCGCCACCCGCAATTTTGATGACTACATTCTGGGCGGTCGCCGGATGGGGAGCTGGGTCACCGCTCTCTCTGCCGGCGCTTCCGACATGAGCGGCTGGTTGCTGATGGGGCTGCCCGGCGCCGTCTTCGTCAGCGGCATCTCCGAGAGCTGGATCGCCATCGGTCTGGTGATCGGCGCCTACCTCAACTGGCGCTGGGTAGCGGGCCGCCTGCGGGTACATACCGAGAAGAACCGCAACGCCCTGACCCTGCCGGACTATTTCACCTATCGCTTTGAAGATCACAGCAAGGTGCTGCGCATCCTCTCGGCGCTGGTGATCCTGCTCTTCTTCACCATCTATTGCGCCTCCGGCGTGGTGGCTGGTGCCCGTCTGTTCGAGAGCACCTTCGGCATGGATTACAACACCGCCCTCTGGGTCGGTGCCGCCGCCACTATCACCTACACCTTCTTCGGCGGCTTCCTCGCGGTGAGCTGGACCGATACGGTACAGGCGACCCTGATGATCTTTGCCCTGATCCTGACCCCGGTCTTCGTCATCATCGCCGTCGGCGGGGTGGATAGCGCCATGATCGAGGTGGCCGCCAAGAGCGCCAGCAACCTCGACATGTTCAAGAATCTGGATGTGATCGCCATTGTCTCGTTGATGGCCTGGGGCCTTGGTTACTTCGGTCAGCCCCACATTCTGGCCCGTTTCATGGCGGCGGATTCCCACCACTCCATGGCCAATGCCCGCCGTATCAGCATGACCTGGATGGTGTTCTGCCTCGCAGGCGCGGTGGCCATCGGCTTCTTCGGTCTGGCCTACTTCGCCCGCTTCCCGGAAGTGGCGGCTGGAGTGACCGGCAACCCGGAGCGGGTCTTTATCGAGCTCTCCAAGATCCTGTTCAACCCCTGGATCGCCGGGGTGCTGCTCTCCGCCATTCTGGCGGCGGTGATGAGCACTCTAAGTTGTCAATTACTGGTCTGCTCCAGCGCCATCACCGAGGATCTCTACAAACCCTTCCTGCGCAAGAACGCCTCCCAGCGTGAGCTGGTGTGGGTGGGTCGCCTGATGGTGCTGCTGATCGCCGTGATTGCCATCGCCGTCGCCATGAATCCGGAAAACCGGGTGCTGGGGCTGGTGAGCTACGCCTGGGCCGGTTTCGGTGCCGCCTTCGGCCCCGTGGTGCTGCTCTCCGTGCTGTGGCCGCGGATGACCCGCAACGGCGCGCTGGCGGGCATGCTGGTCGGTGCCATCACCGTCATCGTCTGGAAGCAGTTCGGCTGGCTGGGGCTGTATGAGATCATCCCGGGCTTCCTGTTCGCACTGCTGGCTATCGTGGTGGGCAGTCTGCTGGGCGAAGCGCCCTCAAAAGCGATGCTGGAGCGTTTCCGCGATGCCGAGGAGGAGTACAACACTCCGGCCGAGAGCGCGGGAGAGCCGGTCGCGGTGAACTGATCCCCCTTACCGCTTTCTGATTGAGAGCCCCGCCCCCGGACAAGGAGCGCCCTGGTTGGCCATCCTTGCACCGGTTTGGCGGGGCTTTGTGCTATCTGATTCACTCTTGGGCACTTTTTTATGTTCGGCCGGTGGCTCCCAGGTGCTCGCTTTCTTTTGTCTTGGCACCGAATATGGGACACTAGGCCGCCTGAAGGAGACCTAGTGCATGCGGCTATTCACCCTGATCCTGATCCTCCTGCTGGGGGGACTGCAATATGACCTCTGGCTGGGGAAGAACGGGCTATCCGATTATCAGAACCTGTCGGAGGCCATCTCGCAGCAACAGCGGGACAACCAGACTCTCAAGGATCGTAACGACCTCATTTACCGCGAGATAGATGATCTCACCTCTGGCCTCGAGGCCATCGAGGAGTTGTCGCGCAACGATCTGGGTTACATCAAGCAGGGGGAGACCTTCTACCGGATCATCCCCAAAGAGAAAGACAAAGAGACAGCGCCGGACGATGAGCCCTACGATGACTGATGCCAGCCGGGTATCCGGCCTGACGGCGATCGTCCCTGCCGCCGGTATCGGCAGCCGGATGGGGGCCGATTGCCCCAAGCAGTACCTGCAACTGGCGGGTAAAACCATTCTCGAACATACCCTGGAGCGGCTGCTCTCCCACCCGGCCATCGCCCAGGTGATCGTGGCGCTGGCGCCCCATGACCGCTGGTTCGAGGCCCTGCCCGTGGCGGCCGACCCGCGGATTGTGCGGGTAGAGGGAGGCGCCGAGCGCGCCTTTTCCGTCCTCAATGGTCTCCATGTGGCGCAAGGGGAGTGGGTGCTGGTGCACGATGCGGCCCGCCCCTGCCTGACTCACGGCGATCTCGATGCGCTGATTGCCGCGGCCATGAACTGCGGCGGTGCCATTCTCGGCAGTCGGGTGCGCGATACCATGAAACGCTCCGATGGGGAGGGCAATATCATCGCTACCGTCGAGCGCGAGCAGCTCTGGCATGCCCTGACGCCGCAGATGTTCCCGACCCGTGCCCTGAAACGGGCGCTGGAGGAGGGGCTGCTGCTGGGCGCCACCATCACCGACGAGGCCTCCGCCATGGAGCGGGCCGGATTTACGGTGCGGATGGTGGAGGGGCGCGCCGACAATATCAAAGTGACCCGGCCGGAAGACTTGTCGCTGGCGGGGCTGTTTTTAAGCCAGCAGGCATAAGCCCCTCAGTCAGAACAGACCGTTCAGAGCAGAGCGTCTCGAACAAACAGGCCCGAACAAGGAGTTAGCATGATCCTGATTGGACATGGTGTGGACGTACACAAAATTGATGGGGTTGGTTTCAGCATGTTGGGAGGTTGCCGCTGATGATGCGCATTGGTCATGGTTTTGATGTTCATAAATTTGGTGGTGTTGGTCCCTGCATGCTGGGTGGCGTGCCGGTTCCCTACGAGCAGGGGCTGGTTGCCCACTCCGATGGCGATGTGGTGCTGCACGCGGTAAGCGATGCCCTGCTGGGGGCTATCGGTGCCGGTGACATCGGTCGCCACTTCCCCGATACCGCTGCCGAGTTCAAGGGGATCGACAGTCGCATTCTGCTGCGGGATGTCTTTGCCCGGGTACAGAAGGCGGGGTATGCCATCGGCAACCTGGATGTGACCATCATCGCCCAGGCCCCCAAAATGGCCCCCCATATCGACGCCATGTGCGCCGTGCTGGCCGCCGATCTGCAATGTGATTTGAACCGGGTGAACGTCAAGGCGACCACCACCGAACAGCTTGGGTTTACGGGGCGCAAGGAAGGGATCGCCACCGAAGCCGTCGTCCTACTGGTGAAACAATAATGCTGGAACAACTTGCCTATCTGCACGGGGCGCCCACAGCCCGCGGTATCCTCAAGGCCGAGGCCGCCGACTTCGTGGTCAATGAAGATCTCGGCTTTGAGCCTTGCGGTGAAGGGGAGCATATCTTCGTCCGGGTGCGCAAAACCGGCGAGAACACCGCCTGGGTGGCGGGTCTGCTGGCCGATGCGGCCGGAGTCAACCGCAATGCGGTGACCTGGGCGGGCCTGAAAGATCGTCACGCGGTGACCGAGCAGTGGTTCGGCATTCACCTGCCGGGCAAGGCCGAACCGGACTTGTCGGTTATCGAGAGCGACAGCATCCAGATCCTGCAAGCCAGGCGTCACAACCGCAAATTGCGGGTCGGCTACCTCAAGGGCAACCATTTCACCCTGCGTCTCACCGGTCTGGAACAGGCCGACGGGCTGGAAGCGCGCCTGGAGGCCATCGCCACTCAGGGCGTGCCCAATTACTATGGTGAGCAGCGTTTTGGCCGCGATGGCAACAACCTGGAAGCGGCCAAGGCGATGTTTGCCGGCAAGCGGATCAAGGATCGCAACAAGCGTTCCCTCTACCTCTCTGCCGCCCGCAGCATGCTGTTCAACGCCATTGTCAGCGCCCGTATCGAGCAGGGGCTGGCTCATCAGCTGCTGGCCGGTGATTGCGTGATGCTCAAGGGCAGCCACTCCATCTTCAGCGAAGAGAGCGTGACCCCCGAGCTGGAAGCGCGTCTTGCCTCCGGCGACGTGCAGCTTACCGCGCCCCAGTGGGGCCGTGGCCGCCTGGCGAGTCAGGGCGCCGCTGCCGAGTTCGAACAGGGCGTGCTGGCCCCTTACAGCGATTGGTGTGACGGGCTGGAGAAAGCCGGGCTGGATCAGGACAGGCGCCCGCTGCTGCTCAAGCCGGAGCAGATGAGCTGGCAGCTGGACGGCGAGGCGCTGACCCTCTCCTTCTTCCTGCCGGCGGGCGCGTTTGCCACCAGCGTGGTGCGCGAGTTAATGCAGGCCGAAGAGGCCGATCACGGTTTCAGGAATCAGACCGATGCGAATTCTGGTCAGTAATGATGATGGTGTGCATGCCGAGGGCATTCGTGCCCTCAGCGAGGCGCTGCGCGCCTGCGGCGAGGTCATTGTGGTGGCGCCGGATCGCAACCGCAGCGGCGCGAGTCACTCCCTGACGCTGGAAGTACCGCTGCGGGTTACCCGCATTGCAGAAAACGGCTTTAATGGGTGCGAGAGCTATGCGGTGAAGGGCACGCCGACCGACTGCGTGCATCTGGCGGTCAACGAGCTGGTGCGTCCTGAACCCGACATGGTGGTGGCCGGCATCAACCACGGCGCCAACCTGGGGGATGATGTCATCTATTCGGGCACAGTCGCCGCGGCCACCGAGGGGCGCCATCTTGGCTACCCCTCCATCGCCATCTCGCTGGTAGGCAAGACCCACTTCGCCACGGCTGCCCACTATGCGGCCCTGCTGGTGAAGGGGCTGATGAAACACCCCCTGCCTGCCGATCAGATCCTCAACGTCAACGTGCCGGACTTGCCCCTTGAGCAGATCAAGGGGATCAAAACCACCCGCCTTGGCAATCGCCACCGGGCGGAGTCGGTGATCTGCACCGAGGATCCCCGTGGCCAGCCCATCTACTGGATCGGCCCTCCCGGTAGCCAGCAGGATGCCGGTGAAGGCACCGATTTTGCTGCCATCGAGCAGGGCTATGTCTCGATTACCCCTCTGACCATCGACATGACTGCCTACGACAGTCTCGCCGGTCTGGGGGCCTGGTTAGATCTGCAGGGATGAGGGTGGTGTGATAGTACAGCGCCTGTTAAATCAGCTCATTGCGCAGGATATTCGCGATTTTCGCGTGCTGGCGACCATCGCGAAAGTGCCGCGCCAGCTGTTTGTGGACGAGGCCATGGCGCACAAGGCGTGGGACAACACCGCCCTGCCCATTGGCCACGGCCAGACCATTTCGCAGCCCTATATGGTGGCGCGAATGACCGAGTTGCTGATGCAAAACAATCCGGCCCATGTGCTGGAGATTGGCACTGGCTCGGGCTACCAGACGGCGATCCTCGCCCATCTGGTGGAGCATGTGTATACCGTTGAGCGGATCAAGTCGCTGCAGTTCCAGGCCCGGCGCCGACTGCGCCAGCTCGATCTGCACAATGTCTCGGCCAAGCACGGCAACGGCTGGCTGGGGTGGCCCAACAAGGGGCCTTATGATGCCATTCTGGTGACGGCCGCGGCGAGCGAGATCCCGACGGCGCTCACCGATCAGCTGGCCGAAGGGGGTCGACTGGTGTTGCCCGTGGGTGACAGCCAGCAGACCCTGCAACTGATCGAACGATCCGGATCCCAGCTGACCAGCCGTATTCTGGAGCCGGTACGCTTTGTTCCCCTGATTGACGGAGATGTTGAGTGAAGTTGTTTTCCCGTTTGTACGTACTGGTGATGCAGTGGGCTCGCCACAAGCATGCCCCCTGGTATCTCTCCATCACCGCTTTCATCGAGTCGGTATTCTGGCCGATCCCGGTGGACGTGATGCTGGCACCGATGGCGCTCGCCAAGCCCCACAAGGCGTGGCACTACGCCACGCTGGCGACCCTCTTCTCTGTGCTGGGCGCCCTGTTTGGCTATGCCCTTGGCTATGCCCTGTGGGATCCGGTCGTGCTGCCACTGGTGGAGTCTGTGGGCTATCAGGACAAGATCGAAATCGCTCGCAACTGGTTTGAGCAGTGGGGGATCTGGGTCATTTTCATTGCCAGCTTCACCCCTATCCCCTACAAGGTGTTTACCGTGACGGCAGGGTTGTTGCAAATGGCTCTGCTGCCCTTCATCATCACCTCCCTCATCGGTCGTGGCATGCGCTTTTTCCTGGTTGCGGGCCTGATGCGCTGGGGTGGCGAGAAGATGGAACGCAAACTGATGCACTATGTAGATGTGCTCGGTTGGCTCTGTATTGGTCTGGCCGTGGTGGCCTATTTCTGGTTTAGTCGTTAAGGATCCATTATGCGTTCGCGTATTTGGCAAGGAAGCAGTGTCGTGGTGTTGTCATGGCTGCTGCTTGCCTGCTCCTCCAGTAAAAATGCAGCTCCGGTAGATGGTGTTGATGAGGGGCAGTTTGTCTCGACCATTCCGGCTCGCCAAAGCGGTGCCCAGGTCAGCGCCCCCATTCAGGGCGGCAGCTATGTGGTGAAGCGGGGCGATACCCTCTACTCCATCGCCTTCAACTCCGGCAATGACGTGCCGTCGCTGGCCAGCCTCAACAACATCAGCCCGCCCTACAACATCTATCCGGGGCAGCGACTGCGACTCGATGGTTCCAGCGCCAGTGTTGGCAGCAGCCGCAGTGCCGGTACCTATGAGGTGCGCCGCGGCGATACCCTGAGCAGCATCGGCCGCCAGTTCGGCATGACACCGCAGGCGCTGGCCCAGAGCAACAACCTGAGCGCCCCCTATGCGCTGCAACCGGGTCAGGTGCTCAATGTCCAGACCGCAGGCGGTTCGACCCAGATGGTAGCTGCGACTCGTCCGGCAACTGTGACACCGGTGGCCGTGAGCCGTCCGAGCAGCGGTCCGCGTCCGTTGGCCGAGCCGAGCGGATCTGGTCAGACCACGCCGTTCATCTCTCAGAAATCCGTTGCTCCGGCAGCACCGAAGGAATACGCTCAGTCCAAAGAACAAAAAATAAACAACTCCCAGTCGAGACTTGCTTGGCACTGGCCCGCAAAAGGCCGGATTGTTGAGGGGTTCTCTGTTGCAGAACAGGGTAACAAGGGGATCGACATAGCCGGCCAGAAGGGGCAACCCGTCTACGCCGCCAGCAGCGGTAAAGTGGTATACGCTGGCAGTGCTTTAAGGGGGTATGGCAAGCTGATTATCCTCAAGCATGATGATGACTATCTCTCCGCTTACGCACACAACGACGAGTTGCGGGTGAAGGAAGGGGACAGCGTCAAGGGGGGCTCGGTCATTGCCAACATGGGTAGCACGGACGCGCCGGATGTGCGATTGCATTTCGAGATCCGGTACAGAGGCAAGTCGATCAATCCGATGAGCTATTTGCCAAAGCGTTAACCCCAGAGAGACCGTCTTACTCTGGTAACGTCAGGGAGACACACCATGAGCCAAGAACAACTGGTAATGCAGGATGCAGAGTTAGAGTTTGACGCTGAACCCGAATCTCACGAGGTAGAAGAGTTGCAGGAGGTAGCCGCCGAGGCGGACGAGACTATCTCCGATGAGTTGCTGGCACCTGAGCTGAACAAGGTGATGGATGCCACGCAACTCTATCTGGGGGAGATAGGTTTCTCCCCGCTGCTCACTGCCGAAGAGGAAGTCTACTACGCCCGTCGTGCCTTGCGAGGTGACAAAGCCGCCCGCAAGCGCATGATCGAGTCCAACCTGCGACTGGTGGTGAAAATCGCCCGTCGTTACAACAACCGCGGCCTGGTGCTGCTGGATCTTATCGAAGAGGGCAACCTCGGTCTTATCCGTGCGGTCGAGAAGTTCGACCCCGAGCGCGGCTTCCGTTTCTCCACCTATGCCACCTGGTGGATCCGCCAGACCATAGAGCGGGCCATCATGAACCAGACCCGCACCATCCGTCTGCCCATTCATGTGGTCAAAGAGTTAAACGTTTACCTGCGCACCGCGCGCGAACTCTCTCACCGTCTCGATCACGAGCCGACCGCCGAGGATATCGCCTTCGCGCTGGATCGTTCGGTGGATGACGTGAACCGCATGCTCAAACTCAACGAGAAGATTACCTCGGTGGACACCCCCATCGGTGGCGATCGCGACAAGGCGTTGCTGGATGTGCTCTCCGACGAGCGTGGCATGGGGCCTGAGCTGGAGTCACAGGAAGATGATATGCGCAGCAGCATCGTGCACTGGCTGGAGGAGCTCAATCCCAAGCAGCGGGAAGTGCTGGCCCGTCGTTTCGGTCTGCTGGGTTATGAGCCGGCTACCCTCGAGGATGTGGGGGCCGAGATTGGCCTGACCCGCGAGCGGGTGCGCCAGATCCAGGTCGAGGGGCTGCGCCGTCTGAGAGAGATCCTGCTGAGTCAGGGGCTCTCCATCGAGGCGCTATTTCGTACCAATTAAGCATCCGCACCAATTAAGCCCGCACCAACTGATCAGCGCATCAGCCAGATAGCACGAGGGGAGCAACAGCTCCCCTCGTTTTTTATTGCCTGTCGTCTGGCGATGGCTTCGTGGTTATACCAACTCAGCCAGCATGGTGTCGGCGTAGGGCACCAGCGCTTCTCCCTTCTTCACCTTGGTGAGGTAGTCCGGGTTGGCGATAAGCGGACGGCCGATGGCCACCAGATCGAAGCGGTTAGCCTCGATGGCCGTAGCGGCGCGCTCGGCGTCGTAGTTGCCCACACCGACCAGATTGCCCTTGTAGTGGGCGCGCAGATAGTCGGAGGCGCGGCCACCCAGATAATCGAAGGTGAGGTTGTCATCAAAGATGCCGAGGTGGATATAGGCCAGCGAGCGATCGTTCAGCTTGCCCAGCAGGTAGTCGAACACGGCGCGATCTTCCGGGCTGCCCGCCAGATGGACATAGGCACCCGGGGAGAGACGAATACCTACCCGATCACCACCGATACGGGCGCTGATGGCATCGACCACTTCCAGCGCGAAGCGGCTCATCTTTTCCGGGCTGCCACCGTAGTTGTCGCTGCGCAGGTTGGTGGAGTGGTGCAGGAACTGGTCGATCAGGTAGCCGTTGGCACCGTGGATCTCCACCCCGTCAAAGCCCGCCTCGATGGCGTTGGCAGCGGCTTGGGCGTAATCCTGTACCAGCTGGGCGATTTCGGCCTCGGTCAGGGCACGCGGCACCTGATAGGTCAGCTCGCGCATGCGGGGCACAGTGCCCTCGTGCGCCACGGCAGAGGGGGCCAGCACTTCAGCCTGATGGAAGAAGGGATGGGAGAGGCGGCCGACGTGCCACAGCTGGGCGAAGATCTTGCCGCCTTTGGCATGTACGGCGCTGGTCACTTTCTTCCAGCCATCGATCTGCGCCTGGGTGAAGAGGCCCGGGGTATTGGGGTAACCCTGCGCGTCGGGGCGGATGATGACGGCCTCGGAAACAATCAGGCCGATGTCGGCGCGGCGGCCGTAATAGGCAGCCATCTGCTCGGTCGGCACCAGACCTGGGCCTGCCATGCAGCGGGTGAGCGGGGCCATCATGAAACGGTTGGCCAGGGTCAGAGTGTCATTGAGTCGATACGGCTGAAACAGGGTATTCATGATAGGTTGTCCTGAACGGGTTATTCTTGAACGTGCATTCAAGACGTTTTTTGCGTCGGGCGCAAGCTTTTTTTGAATGCGCGTTCAAGAAGGTTGGCCCGAGCGGGCGGCTGGGGTAAACTTGCCGCCCTTTCCAGCCACTCTTTATCGGCGGGCCCTGTTGCCCCTTGCCGGTGAACCATTTCCCACGGGAGGAACCATGCGCATAGCCGAGTTTGATCGGGACGAGGTACTGCGAAATGCCATGGAAGCGTTTCGCGCCAAGGGATATGCCAAGACCACCATGCAGGAGCTGGTGGCCGCCACCGGCCTCCATCCGGGCAGCATCTACGGCGCCTTTGGCAACAAGCGCGGCCTGCTGCTGGCGGCTGTCGATCACTATGTGGAGAGCAAGCGAGCCCTGCGTCGCTCCCTGCTCGACAACCCGAGCCCGCTGGCGGGCCTTGCTGCCTATCTCGACCGGATTGTGGGGGAGGCGCTCTGCGGCACCTGTCTGGTGACCCGCACCATGATGGAGCTGAGCGAGCAGGATGAAGAGCTGACCCAGCGGGTCAAGGGGATCTACGGCGAGCTGGAGCAGGATCTGGCCGAGTTGCTGACGCAGGCGCAGGCCAAGGGTGAACTGGCCCCGGATAGCAATATCCACACCCTCACCGCCCTGCTGCTGATCAACCTGCAAGGGCTGGTCACCTTCGCCCAGTGCTGCCCCGATCGCCCCCTGCTCGACGACGTAGTCGCCCAGCTGATGCGGGCCCTGCGGGCGTAAGTTAGGTTTCCCCTTCTCCGTTTTTGCTTTTTGAATTGAGGGGAAGGGGTCAATCGGATTGACGTAATGAGAACAGGATAAAATCCAGCACGGAGTTGAGCCTGCCCAGTACATCGTTATTCCACACTCGTATCACCCGAAATCCCTGCTGATTGAGATAGGCTGTCCGAGCCTCATCATGCATCTGGTTCGCTAGTGTTCCATGTTGCGAACCATCCACTTCGATGATCAATCCCTGTTCAAGGCTGATGAAATCCACCACATAGGGGCCGATGGGCATTTGGCGGCGAAATTTCACTCCCGCCAGACGGCGATTGCGCAAGTGTTGCCACAGTTTCTGCTCTGCCAGCGTGGCATCACGTCTCAGTCGTTTGGCAAAGCGGTTGCTTTCCATAAAGGGCTCCAGTTCTGTTTGGCCCTGTAGATATAGCCAGCTTCCTTTGTGTTTACCGGTTGGATATTGCGTCCCCTCACCCTAGCCCTCTCCCAAAGGGAGAGGGAACAGATCTAGGTGCTGTCAGGATTTGTTGACCCCAACCGAGCTATCGTTGTGTTTGGTAATGATGAGCTGATGAGCTGATGAGCTGATGAGTGGATGGGCATTGCCCTGCTAGTTGGTTACCCGTGATGTTGCCGATTGTACTGGATCAGCTCCCTTCTCCCCTTGCGGGAGAAGGGCTGGGGATGAGGGGATGGAGCAGGAGCAGCCCTCACCCTAACCCTCTCCCAGAGGGAGAGGGAATTGATCGAGGTTCGGTTTGGGCATCATGGTCGGTCAACAAGCTCCTTCATCAAATCCTTGAGCCACACCTGCGCCGGTTGTTGCGTATGCGCCGATGGGGTATGCCAGACGCTGCGGCCTCACCTCGGCCCCACCAGCTCCTTCATCAAATCTTTCAGCCATACCAGTGCGGGTTGCTGGGCATGAACGGGGTGCCAGACGCAGTTTAGGTGGTAATCCGGCACGTCTGCGGGCAGCGGCAGGCTTTTCAGCGGCCAGTGGGTGGCAAGCAGCTCGGCCACCATGCTGGGCAGCACCAGCAGGTGATCGCTCTGGCTGACAATGGCTGCGGCGGACATATAGCTCTGGCTGTTGACCGAGATGGTGCGGCTAAAGCCCTGACTCTTCAGATAGCGGTCGAGGCTCGCCTCCGAGGTGCCCAGCGGCGAGTGGAACACGTGGGGCATAGCGATGAGCTGCGGCAGGGTGATGCGCTCCTGCCACTGGGAGGGGTCATCCTCGGCGCCGGTGGGTGCCGATTTGGCAATGGGCAGATCGGCGCGCACCAGCCCGGCCAGCGGCTCGGTGAGCCAGGTCTCCTTGCCAAGATACCCCGGCACCTGCATGTACTCGTCAAAGCCCAGCACCAGATCGATCTCGCCGCTTGCCAGTTCGGCTTCGGGCAGGGTGTCGCGCAGGATGCAGATCTCGATGGTGACCCCCGGCGCCAGCCGTCTGAGCCGCTGAATAAGCGGCGGGATCAGCACGCACTCCACGTAATCTGTGGTGCAAAGCACGAAGCGCCGCTTCGACTGGCTCGGCTCGAACTCTTCTTCCTCGGTGAGCTGCTGCTCCAGCAGCCGCAGCGCCTGCTGCACCCCGAGGTGCAGCCGCTGGGCGCGCGGGGTCGGCAGCATCCCCAGCGGGGTGCGTACCAAAAGCGGGTCGCCGAGAAAGGTGCGCAGCCGGTTAAGGGAGTGGCTCATGGCTGGCTGGCTGATAAAGAGCGCTTCGGCGGCGCGGGTGACACTGCCCTGCGTCATCAGGGCGTCAAACGCGAGCAGCAGATTGAGGTCGAGCTGGTGCAGTTTCATGGGGGGGATTATTCGCCGTGTTTATGGGACAATCCATCCTATTCATTTGATGGATGGGGGCGCAACGTCTTAATCTGCGACCCACTGTTATTTTTCCGGGTTCCCGCGTCGCATCTGGCGTAAACGGGGGCCTCAATCCATGCAAGGAGCCTTGCGATGAGCATCAAGACCATTAACTCCACGCCGGCCGCCGACGGCTTCACCATGCCCGCCGAGTGGGCACACCAGCAGGCCGTCTGGATGATCTGGCCGTTTCGCCCGGACAACTGGCGCGTAGCCGGTCGCTTCGCGCAAGAGACCTTCGCCAAGGTGGCGGATGCCATCGGTGGCGCCACCCCAGTCTTTATGGGGGTACCGGCCCAGTTTATGGAGCAGGCTCGCGCCATCATGCCCGCTCACGTCACTCTGGTCGAAATGAACAGCGATGACTGCTGGGCCCGCGATACCGGCCCGACCATCGTTACCAACGCGGCCGGCGAGTGCCGTGGGGTGGATTGGGGCTTCAACGCCTGGGGCGGTCACAAGGGCGGTCTCTACTACCCGTGGAATCAGGATGAAGAGGTCGCAGCCCAGATGCTGGCCCAGCACGGCATGGCTCGCTACGATGCGCCGCTGATTCTGGAAGGGGGCTCCATCCACGTCGATGGCGAAGGCACCTGCCTGACCACCGCCGAGTGCCTGCTCAACGAAAACCGCAACCCGCACCTGACCAAAGCGCAGATCGAAGCGTACCTGCGCGACTATCTGGGCGTCACCAGCTTTATCTGGCTGGACGAAGGCGTCTACATGGACGAAACCGACGGCCACATCGACAACATGTGCTGCTTCGTGCGTCCGGGTGAAGTGGCCCTGCACTGGACTGACGACCAGAACGATCCCCAGTACGCCCGCTCCGTGGCCGCCCTCAAGGTGCTGGAAGCGGCGGTCGATGCCAAGGGTCGCAAGCTGAAAGTGTGGAAGCTGCCCCAGCCGGGCCCGCTGTTCTGCACTGAAGAGGAGTCTGCCGGTGTCGAGAGCGGTACCGGTGTGCCGCGCGAGGCAGAAGGCCGTCTGGCCGGTTCCTATGTGAACTTCCTTATCACCAACGATCGCATCGTCTATCCGCTGCTGGATGCCGCCACCGATGGTGAAGCCCAGCGCATTCTGGAAGAGATCTTCCCGGAGCACACCGTGGTCGGCGTGCCGGCCCGCGAGATCCTGCTGGGCGGTGGCAATATTCACTGCATTACCCAGCAGATCCCTTCCGGCAAATAAGAACCGGTTCCGGTGAGTATTCCAAACCCCACTCAGTGGGGTTTTATCTCTTGATGGTGTGATGGTCGCAGGCGCTGATGCGGCGATCATCATGACAAACAGTCACCCTTTTACAGGAGATCAAAATGATCGAAGTGACCGAGGTTTCCATTGCCGAGCTGCGTGCCGCGCTCGAATCAGGCCGCACCACAGCGGTCGAACTGGTCAAGGCCTATCTGGCCCGGATCGAGGCCTACAACGGCCCCGAGACTGCCACCAAACTCAACGCCGTGGTGGTCGCCAATCCCGATGCGCTGAAAGAAGCCGAGGCTTCCGATGCCCGCCGTGCCCGTGGCGAGACCCTGAGCCCGCTCGACGGCATCCCCTACACCGCCAAAGACAGCTATCTGGTCAAGGGGCTGACCGCCGCCTCCGGCAGCCCGGCCTTCAAGGATCTGGTGGCCCAGCGCGATGCCTTTACCGTTGAGCGCCTGCGCGCCGCCGGTGCCATCTGCCTTGGCAAAACCAATATGCCGCCAATGGCCAATGGTGGTATGCAGCGCGGCATCTATGGCCGTGCCGAGAGCCCCTACAACGCCGACTACCTGACCGCGCCGTTTGCCTCCGGCTCTTCCAACGGCGCCGGTACTGCCACCGCCGCCAGCTTCTCCGCCTTCGGTCTGGCGGAAGAGACCTGGTCGAGCGGCCGTGGCCCTGCCTCCAACAACGGTCTGTGTGCCTACACCCCGTCCCGTGGCGTCATCTCGGTGCGCGGCAACTGGCCGCTGACTCCGACCATGGATGTGGTGGTGCCCTATGCCCGCACCATGAATGATCTGCTGGAAGTGCTCGACGTAGTGGTCGCCGACGATGCCGAGACCCGTGGCGATCTGTGGCGTATGCAGCCCTGGGTGCAGCTGCCCAAGGCCTCTGAAGTGCGTCCGGCTTCCTATCTGGATCTGGCTGCCAAGGCCGATGCCCTCAAGGGCAAGCGCCTCGGCGTGCCGCGCATGTTTATCAACAAGGATGAACTGGCCGGTACCAGCGAAAATCCCGGCATCGGCGGCCCGACCGGTCAGCGCATCCATACCCGCGAGACCGTGATCGCCCTCTGGGAAGATGCGCGCAAGGCGCTGGAAGCCGCTGGCGCCGAAGTTATCGAAGTGGACTTCCCGCTGGTTTCCAACTGCGAAGGGGATCGACCCGGCGCGCCGACCGTGTTCAATCGCGGCATCGTGAGCCCGGAGTTTCTCAACGACGAGCTGTGGGAGCTCTCCGGCTGGGCGTTCGACGACTTCCTGCGCGCCAACGGCGATCCCAAGTTGAACAAGCTTGAGGATGTCGATGGGCCGAAGATCTTCCCCCACGACCCGGGCACCCTGCCGAACCGCGAGGGCGATCTGGCGGCGGGCATGGACGAGTACGTCAATATGGCCAAGCGCGGCCTGAAATCCTGGGACGAGATCCCCACAGTGCCGGACGGCCTGCGTGGTCTGGAGAAGACTCGCAAGCTGGATCTGGAAGACTGGATGGACAGGCTCAAGCTCGACGCCGTGCTGTTCCCGACCGTTGCCGACGTCGCCCCGGCTGATGCGGATGTGAATCCGGCCTCCGCCGATATCGCCTGGAGCAACGGCATCTGGGTTGCCAACGGCAACCTCGCCATTCGCCACCTCGGCGTGCCGACCGTTACCGTCCCCATGGGGGTGATGGCCGATATCGGCATGCCGGTGGGCCTGACCTTCGCCGGTCGCGCCTATGACGATAACAACCTGCTGCGCTTTGCCTCGGCCTTCGAGTCCACCGGCAGCAAGCGTATGGTACCGCCACGCACGCCGCCGTTAGTTTGATTTGTATTGTGAGTTAAATATCTCGGGTTCATTCTGAGATAATGGAAAAAACCACCCGTAATTTGCGGGTGGTTTTTCTTTATAAGAATATTTACAGTTATCTACAACATAAACTCAATTTATAATAAAGTTACTATTTTTAAATTAAAGTGGTTTCTTTGTTTCTTGATATGAGTTGTTAGTTCTTATCAAAATAAATCCTCCTCATCGAAGGAGTCATTTTGATCGTTTTTTTCTATTGTCTTGCCAATTTTAATTTTATGCTCTTCATGTTGATATGTAACGCCTTTTATTTCATGTATGGCTAATGAATTAATGTCTAGCTGCAAAGATATATTGGTTTGTTCCTCTGTATCTATGCCATAGAAATGTTTTCTTTTGGTTTTTACTTCTTTTTTACATATCTCAGGAGATAAATATTGATGATATGAGTCATCATCGTAATCGTATTCGTACATTGTAACTGCATACTCTGTTTTTTTGTTTTCAGCGCCAGCTACAGCAGATGACTTAGTGAATAACACTATGTTGTAGCTAGACTCATTGCTATTTTCATCGCTTGCCTTTTGAGTTGATTTGAACTTTATACCATCAAGAGCATTCACTTCAGAAACGGAGAGATATTCAGACACAGCTTGAGTTATCAAGTATTCGCTATCTGTTCTCGCCCCTGAAATGGGAATGGTGAGCTTATATGATAATCTTTTTAAGAATGATGATATTGCGAGTTTTTCGGTCGTTGCAGGATCAAATAGACTATCCGTTGACGGTATTAATTTGTCTAAAGCAGATATATCTAGTATCCGTAGTGGCCTTACTGGCTTGAACTGAGCAACAACAACATAACTACCTACGGCAGGCCTTACCTCTGCAATCGCTATATCAGAAGACATAGCTCCATAGAAAACAGGTATTCCCTGTGCATTCATTCGACCTGATGTAGCATATTGATGAGGTGGTGGTCCAAATTCATTTTCAGGATGTTTTAAGGCATTCTCAACTTTATCTAGACTATCAAATACTCGGGCTCTAAATAATGAAGTATTACTATCAATGTAAGTTATCGCATTGCTGCCGTCATGCGTTATATGTGATTCAAGATCGCTAAATATCTGTTCAAAGAAGGCTTTTACATGAGAATTGAAAAATCTAGCTTCACTCTGCAATGATGTTTTAATCTCTTCCCATTTGACGTCTAACTCTTCTGTTAAATGATGAGCTCTCTTGTAAGTAAAATCATCATCGTATGTGATTGTACCGTCATAACGGTCATTGTAATTTTCTTGCAGAACTTCATGAAGATCTGATTGGATTTCATCATCTACGCCAAGGCATTCATAAATCACTTCTTCTGCTGATTCACCAAACACACATCCATAATATAAATCTCCATTAGTCCTGCATGTATAGTATAGTGAAAATACATTATGCATAGGTTCTGCTAAGTCATCTAGTGGGATTGTTTTACGCCTGCTTTTACAGTAGCTGCATCTATGGATGTTTTCACCATTTGTTTTGATAAACTTACTGATATATTCTTCACTCACGCATTTGTAGCAAATAAATTTCTCACAAGACATAGTTTAAATACCAAAGATAATTCTTTAAATATTTCACAATGGTACTATCTTATTAATTTATAATCACTCCCTGAGATACCGTCCCAGATCACATTTCAGGGCCGTAGGTTCGAATAGCGAAGCGTATTCGGACGATCGCGAACAGGTCGTGGCCGATAAGCAGGTGATATTCAGAGTTTCCTGTTGGCCTTGCCATGACTCGGTGCGTGGCGGTATGCGGACGATTACGCTGCGCTAATCGACCCTACATGATGTGGCTTATTGTTACCTCCCCCTCATCCCCAGCCCTTCTCCCGCAAGGGGAGAAGGGGGCAAACAGGCTCCGCTGATTATGCGTTGGCTCTGTGGTGCGGGTGAATATGAGTGGCTTGGAATTGGCACGGGTCATCCCCTCTCCCTCGGGAGAGGGCTAGGGTGAGGGGCTGCTATCTGTGTTGTCGTTTCGTTTTGAGCCTTTACCTCTCTCCACTCTGCGCACCGCCAATCGCCATCTTTGTCGTGGTTCGCAGTCGATCTCCCCCTGATTTTTTTCTGAATTCCACCTGACTTCACCTTCTCTTCACACAGCCTCATTTTCCCCTCACAAATCCCCCATATCTTATGCCCACTGCTTAAAAGGCCCGGCTTGCCACAGGGGTGGCGAGGGGGCGGTTGGTTCGAGGGAGCAAGATGATGAAAGGTTGGATGAAGTGTGGATTGGCCGGGGCCGTGGTGCTGATGGCGAGTTTCTGGGGCGGCAGCGTGCGGGCGGCGGGGATCGAGCTCAAGCAGGTGAGCGGCCCTGTCTATGTGGTGGAGGACAACTACTACGTCAAAGAGAACTCCATGGTCTATTTCGGGGCCAAGGGGGTGACGGTAGTGGGGGCGACCTGGACGCCGGATACTGCCCGCGAGCTGCACAAGCTGATCAAACGGGTCAGCAGCAAGCCGGTGCTGGAGGTGATCAACACCAACTACCACACCGATCGGGCGGGCGGTAACGCCTACTGGAAGTCCATCGGGGCCAAGGTGGTGGCGACGCGCCAGACCCGGGATCTGATGAAGAGCGACTGGGCCGAGATTGTCGCCTTTACCCGCAAGGGGCTGCCGGAGTACCCGGATCTGCCGCTGGTGCTGCCCAACGTGGTGCACGATGGTGACTTCACGCTGCAAGAGGGCAAGCTGCGCGCCTTCTACGCGGGCCCGGCCCATACGCCGGACGGCATCTTTGTCTACTTCCCCGATGAGCAGGTGCTCTATGGCAACTGCATCCTCAAGGAGAAGCTGGGCAACCTGAGCTTTGCCAATGTGAAGGCCTATCCGCAGACCATCGAGCGGCTCAAAGCGATGAAGCTGCCGATCAAGACGGTGATTGGCGGCCACGACTCGCCGCTGCACGGCCCCGAGCTGATTGATCACTATGAAGAGCTGATCAAGGCAGTGCCGCAGTCATAAGGGTTGAGCGACAGACTGGCAGCAAGCCTTGCCATTGCTGCAATCAGCAGCCATAACGGCACACCACAAAACGCCCGCTTTCAGGAAATAAGCGGGGGTTTTGCGTTTGCGGTTTTTTTGGTGGCTGTGAGTGCGTGGCATTAACGCTGTTCAAGGGCGGGAGGCTTTCATAAGATGGCCCTCTCTCTTTTCCCTGAAAGTTATCCATTTTCGTTATGCAATACGCCTCTCTCGCGCGCCTCAAGCAGGCCTTTATCACCGGGATGTGGGCCTCGCTGGTCAGCATCGTTATTGGCTTCGCCTTCAAGGTGTGGCTGGCGCAGTGGGTCGCCAAGGGAGAGCTGGCGCTGTTCAACAGCGTGGTGGATTTGATTTCCCTCTCCTTTATCCTGATGACAGGTTTTCGCTCTTCCATGGTGGTGAGTTACTCCCAGACCAAGAACGATCGGGACATCATCAATATCTTTCGCTACTTCCTCATCGGCATCGTGTTGCTCACCTGGGGGGCGGTGATCCCCTATATCAAGCACGGGCTCCATATCCGGGTGGAGTATCTGCAACTGGTGGGGGTCATCTTCGGGCTGGGGCTTAAGGTCTACTTCACCAATCTGGTGGCCATGTACCGGATGTATCAGCTCTCCAACCGGGTCACCTGGCTGGAGCCGTTGGCCAACGGTCTGCTGTTTATGGCCTGCTACTTTGGGCTCGGGATGGATGCGCTCGCTTCACTCTTCTACGGGCTGACCTTCTCGTCACTCGCCATCGCCGGTTATATGTATGTTTCGCGTCGTCGGGCCATCGCCACCAGGCCGCTGGCCAAGGTGGCGCTCGGCCCCGAGATGGTGAGCTATGTGAAGAAGAGCTTTACCGCCTCGCTGGAGGCGGGGGCCAGTATCCTGATGATCTACATCACTGTGCTGCTCACCATCCGCCACTTCAGCATCGACGAGCTGGGGGATTTTCAGGTGGTGGTGCGCCCCATCTTCACCTATATGACCACCTTGTTTGTCTTCCCCATCTACCGCTTTGTGCTGCCGGAGCTGGCGGTCAATCTGCGCAATGGCGATCACCGCCAGATCAGGATGATCCGCCGCTGGATCTTCCGCCTCTCCGCCATCGTCAGTCTGGCCTTCTTTGGCTTGATGCTGCTGGCGGGCAAGCCGCTGGTGCTGTTGTTCTTCCCCGCTGACTACGTGGGGGCGGTGCCGGTGCTGTTCCACTTCTCTATCTTCTTTATCTTTATGATGCTCAACGGCTATCAGCTCGCCTATATCAAGGCTCACGGCCACTTTACCCAGAGCCTGCTGATCCGGCTGGCAGGCATAGTGGCGCTGATTGCGGCCTACTATCTGGTGGCCGAATTCACCGCCAACGTGGTGGCGATTATCGTGGCGCTGGGGCTTGGCTATATGGTGATGTTTATTCTCTCGACCCTGGCGGAGCGGCAGATCTTGCGATCCCTGCCACTGGTGCTGGCGACCCGTTAGGGTGTGACTCGCCAAGAGCTGGCCCCTGTCAGATAACAAAAAACGCCCGTGCGGGCGTTTTTTATTGGCGGCGCAGGGCAGGCTTAACGCTTGCCCTTGCCACCCTTGTTGCCTGCGAGGGCCTGCTTTCTGGCGCGCTGCTTCTGAGCCGCCTTGCTATTGCGGCGCGGCTCGGGCTCGAAGCGGGTGAGATCCGGCTCAAAGCCGGGGAACCACTGCTGGGGCAAACGGGTGTCGAGTACCGCTTCCACCTTCTCCAGCAGCGGCGCATCTTCCGGGCTGAACAGGGTAATGGCGAGCCCCTTGTTGCCGGCACGGCCGGTGCGACCGATACGGTGGACGTAATCCTCTGCCACAAACGGGAACTCGAGGTTAATCACATAGTTGAGATCCGTGATATCGAGGCCGCGGGCCGCCACGTCGGTGGCGACCAGCGCCTGCAGGGTGCCGGCGCGAAACTCCAGCAGCACTTTTTCCCGCGCGCTTTGCGACAGATCGCCGTGGAAGGCCAGCGCATTGATGCCCGTCTTGCCAAGCTGCTGGGCCAGTTTGTCCGCCCCCTGACGGGTGCGGCTGAAGATAAGCGCCGGTGCCCACCTTTTCACTTTCAGCATGTGTTCGACCAGCGCCAGCTTGCGATCGCTGTCCACAGTGTAGACCCGCTGCTCCACCTCAGCCGCCGTGGTGTTGCGCGGTGCCACTTCAATCAGCTCGGGGTCACGCAGCAGCACCTTGCAGAGGGCAAACAGGTTGTCGTCGCAGGTGGCGGAGAAGAGCAGGGTCTGGCGATCCGCCGGGATCTGTTTGAGCAGCGCCTTGATCTCGTCCATAAAGCCCATGTCGAGCATGCGGTCTGCTTCGTCAAACACCAGATGGCGGAGGCTATCAAGGCTCAAGGCCCCCTGACGCAGATGGTCGAGCAGACGGCCCGGGGTGGCGATCAGGATATCCACCCCGGTCTGAAGCGCCTCCACCTGCGCCGCGATACTCACCCCGCCGTAGACTTGCGTGCTGGTGAGACCGGTTCCCTGGCCGTAGCGCGCCACGCTCTCGGCGACCTGCACCGCCAGCTCGCGGGTCGGCACCAGCACCAGCGCCCGGATCGGGCGTTGGGACTCCATTTGTGGCTGCGCCAGCAACTGCTCCAGCAGCGGCAGCACAAAGGCGGCGGTCTTGCCGGTGCCGGTCTGTGCCCCCGCCATCAGATCCCGCCCCGCCAGAATGACGGGGATGGCGCGAGCCTGAATGGGGGTGGGGGCGGCATAGCCCAGTTCGCTCAGGGTCTGCTGCAAGCGGAGGGAGAGGGCCAGTTCGGCAAAGGAGGCTGTGGACATAGGGGCACCAGTCGGGGTTATCGCGGCCTGCGGCCACGATGCAGTGAGTGATCGTGGCCGCGATGGTAACAGAAGCAGGGGGCGCGGCAGAAGGCGATGATGAGCAAGGGCGCATAGCTCCCGGTTTTGCATGCCGTGCATGGCGGTGGCGCAGGACCTCGTCGCCGCGCTCCTGTTTTACCGCGAGTCGGCAGTGCAAGGGACATCCGCCATGACTCTACTCCACAATCAGCACGCTCTCGCTGGCCAGATGGTGCAGCCACTCCCTGACGATCAGCAGCACGGCGGCAAAGTGCTCGTCGCGGGGCAGCAAGCTGGCGGCGAGGGGATCCCCTTCCGCCATCGCGGCCAGCTGGCCAAAGGCTTGCTCCACCAGATCCCGGTCGATCTGGTTGTCCCCCAGCGCTTCGGCCAGCGACGGCTGGCTGCGCAGGGTCAGCTGCAAGCCGGGCGGGATCTGCGGGGCGATGCGCATCAGCTCATCCTCCACCACCATGATGGCCCGCTCCAGTTCGAGCGGGGTGGGCGGCGCGTGGCGAAACGGTCCGGGCTGGATGGCGTGGGTGCCAAAGGCCAGCGGGTAGTGTGACGGGGCCGCTTCTGGCTGGCTCAGCCAGAGCTGACTGCTCTGTTCACCAATCTCCAGCAGCAGGGTCATCATCTCCGGTACGGGTTGTGTCATGGTGCTGAGCTCCTGTATTGTAAACGTTTTCCCATTCTGCCTTTGATACCCCCGTCGCCGACGTTTGGCGAGCACAATTTCTGCGAGTCGTCCCTCACTTTGTTGCAAACCCCTTGCAAAAAAATCCATTGGTGGCAGTCTGGATGTCTAAATGGCTGTCGCCGTTTCGTTATCCTCAGATGATTCAGGAGTTCAGATATGGATATTCGCACCGCTCCCCGCGCCATCGCGCTCGCCCTCATGCTGGCAAGCGGCATCGCCGCCGCCAACGAAGCGCTGGTGATCCAGACCGATTTCGGCCTCAAAGATGGTGCCGTATCGGCCATGAAGGGGGTTGCCTTCGGGGTGGATCGCACCCTGCCGCTCTATGACCTGACCCACGAGATCCCGGCTTACAACATCTGGGAAGCCTCCTACCGCCTCTACCAGACTCTGCAGTATTGGCCCAAGGGCACAGTGTTTGTCAGCGTGGTGGATCCCGGTGTTGGCACCGAGCGCAAGTCAGTAGTGCTCAAGACCAGGAGCGGCCACTACATCGTGACCCCGGACAACGGCACCCTGACCCTGGTGGCCGAGCACTTCGGCATCGAGGCGGTGCGCCAGATTGATGAGAAGCTCAACCGCCTCAAGGGCTCCGAGAAGTCCTACACCTTCCACGGCCGCGATGTGTACGCCTATACCGGCGCGCGGCTCGCTTCCGGCGCCATCAGCTACGAGCAGGTCGGCCCGCTGCTGCCCGTCGAAGTGGTGAAGATCCCCTATCAGCCTGCGGTAGCCGAGAAGGATGGCACCCTCAAGGGCACCATCCCGATCCTCGATGTGCAGTACGGCAACGTCTGGACCAATATCGATGATGCCCTGCTGACCAAGGCGGGGATCAACAAGGGAGATAACGCCTGCATCAAGATCCGCGAAGGGGATGTGGTCAAATATGACGGCAAGGCCCCTTACGTCAGCAGCTTCGGTGACGTGCCGGAAGGTCAGCCGCTGGTCTACCTCAACAGCCTGCTGCAGGTGTCGGTGGCGCTGAACATGGACAGCTTCGCCGCCAAGCATCAGGTGCAATCCGGCGCCAACTGGCATATAAGCCTGAAGAAGTGCTCCTGACCCGCACATATATAAGTAGAAATAGAAACAGCAACGGGCGCCTCGGCGCCCGTTTTGTTCTCTGGTAATAAAGAAAGGGCTCAGAACTCGTTGGAGAGCGCCTTGTACCCTTTGACCAGATCGATATTGGTGTGGGCCACGTCCTCGGAGAACTCGGCGGCATCTACCGAAACCCGCGGGATATGGGTCAGATCGCTCTGCTGGTTGATGCGGGTGGTGGAGGGGACGTAGAACTCCGGCGGCAGATCGCAGCCATCGATCACCGAGTTGTGACGCACCACGGCACCGTCACCGATATGGCAGTTGAACAGCACGCTGTTGAAGCCGATAAAGACCCGGTTTCCCACTTCGCACGGTCCGTGGACGATGGAGCGGTGGGCGATGGAGGTGTACTCGCCGATGGTGACGGCGGCGCCGGATTTGGAGTGGATCACCACCCCGTCCTGGATATTGGAGTTGGCGCCGATGACGATGGGTTCCATATCTCCACTCTCATCCACCTCGTCGGCACGGATCACCGCATAGGGGCCGACAAAGACATTCTCTTTGATGATCACCTTGCCGCAGATGATGGCGGTCTTGTCGATATAGGCGGATTCGTCGATGACAGGCAGATGGCCGGAGGGATTCTTGCGGATCATGTTACATCCTGTGGTTGCTTGAAATGATGCGGTGGCGCACCCGGCGCCAGGATGCCAGCTTACGCCTCGTTATTATCCGGTGAAACCCCGAAGTGGTCTGACCCTTGTCGCAAGCCTTGGCGGGAGCACTGTTTCCGCGCGCTGGAATATGGGAGCATTGCAGCCATTCCCGAGTTGGTTGAAATGGATATATATAGATGAAGAAGATGATTGCCCTGCTGGCGGGTGGTTTGTTGCTCTCCTCGGCCGCACAGGCCAAAGGGGAGGCGGGGGAGTTTGATTATTACGCCATGGCGCTCTCCTGGTCGCCCGAGCACTGCGCCGTCAAACCGGCGGATCGGGACCAGTGTTCCCGCAAGCTGGGGTTCGTGCTGCACGGTCTCTGGCCTCAGTACGATCGCGGTTATCCCAGCAGTTGCACCCGCGAACGGCTCGATCCCGATATGGAGAGCGAGTTTGCCGACCTTTACCCCAGCCGTTTCCTCTATCGCCATGAGTGGGAGAAGCACGGTACCTGCTCCGGTCTGAGCCAGCAGGCCTTCCATCAGCTGGCTAGCGATCTGCGCCAGAAGGTGAAGATCCCGGTGGCCTATCAATCCCCGGAAGCGCCGCTGCGCAAGAGCACCTTCCAGCTCAAGGCCGATCTGGCGAGCGCCAACCAGTGGCTGGCGCCCGACAACATCACGGTGGCTTGCGCCGATGGTGGCCGCTTCCTGCGGGAGATCTACATCTGCGTCAATAAAGAGGGGACGGATGCGGTCACCTGCTCCGCCGAAATGCAAAAGCGTGAGCGTCGCTCCTGTGGTCAGCCGGACTTCCTGCTGCGCAGCGTGCGTTAAGCCTTCACTCTCTCCATCAGGCCCCTTGCGGGCCTGATGTTTAACCACAGCTATCGGAAAGGAGTCTGAAAGATGGATGGCAACAACCGGTTTGGCCCGCAAGAGCGGGCAATGCTGCTCGGGGTGAAAGGAGTGGGGCCGACGGTTATCGAGCGGATCGAACAGCTTGGCTACCATACCCTGGCCGGATTGGCCGAGGCCGACACCACCCATATTGTCCAGCGGGTAGCCAGCATGCTGGGCTCGACCTGTTGGCAGAACAGCCCGCAGGCGCGCAGTGCCATCGACGGCGCCATTGCGCTGGCCCGTGCACATCTGGTCGCCGATACGACAAGTGGGATGAATGGATGAGCTTCTTTAGCGAACTGGGGATGCGTTATCCCATCATTCAGGCACCGATGGCCGGTGTGCAGGGCTGCGAGCTGGCGCTGGCCGTGACCCGTGCGGGCGGCTTGGGCTCCTTGCCTGCCGCCATGCTCACGCCAGCGGAGCTGCGCAGCGAACTGGAGCGTCTTGCCCAAAGTGGTCTTGGGCCATTTAACATCAACTTCTTCTGCAATCGGCAACGGGAACCGGATCCCGTTGTACTGGCCCGCTGGCAGCAGTGCCTTGCTCCCTACTATGCCGAGTTCGGCGTACAGCCCCCAGCTGTTACGACGGCGCCAAGCCGTGCACCTTTCAATGGGGAACATGCCGCCATGGTGGCTGAGTTCAGACCGGCGGTGGTCAGCTTTCACTTCGGCCTGCCCGCGCCCGAGTTGCTTGTCCAAGTGAAGGCGGCGGGGGCCAAGGTCTTGGCCAGCGCCACCACGGTGGCGGAGGCCGTATGGCTTGCCCAGCACGGTGCCGACGCCATCATCGCTCAGGGATTGGAGGCGGGCGGCCATCGCGGTCATTTCCTCTCTGAGGATCTCGCCTTGCAGCAGAGCACCTTGACCCTGCTGGCGCAGATCCTCGCGGTGACCGATCTGCCGGTGATTGCCGCTGGCGGTATCGTCGATGACAAGGGGATCGCCAACGCGTTGGCAATGGGGGCGAGCGCCGTGCAGATGGGCACTGCTTTTCTCTGCTGCCATGAAGCGACCACCTCGGCGTTGCATCGCGCCGCCATCCATTCACCAGAGGGCCAGCAGACGGCACTGACCAATCTGTTCAGTGGACGTCCGGCGCGGGGGATCGTCAACCGTCTTATGAAAGAGCTGGGCCCGATCTCGGATCTTGCCCCTCACTTCCCCTATGCCAGTGGCGCACTGGCCCCGCTGCGCGTCGCCGCCGAGAAGGCGGGGGATAGTGGCTTCTCTCCGCTCTGGGCTGGGCAGGATGTATCGGGCTGCCGGGATCTTCCCGCTGGTGAGCTGATGGCGTGCTGGGTCAAAGAGGCTGGATTGGGATAAGCGCTTCTATATATTCCTCATAGGCCTTCTTATATAGAAGATGTCGAGGGCGCTGCGCGTTAGACGCGACAGTGCGGCAATGGTGGATGAGTGCCAGGCCAGTACCCTTGTAAGGCATTTATCCGGTGTAAAACGTCCTCACTTCACCCTTGGTTGTGGATAAGTCTGTATAAAGGCTGTGTGTTAATATGAATAACCAAGAAATTGCACTTTTTTGCAATTTTATTGCGGTAAAGCCTTGTCAATGTGAGCTGGATCTCTATAATGCGCCACATCGACAGGGCAAGCGGCAACGCAAACAGCCGAGTCGATAACCTCGAAAAGCCTTTGAAAATAAGGCTTGACTCGAGAAGGCGGTTGAGTAGAATTTCACTCCCGCAGCAACACTCTGTTGCATCGCTCTTTAACAATTTGAATCAAGCAATCTGTGTGGGCACTCACAGCATCGAGCATCAAAACAATTTTTGATTTTCAATGTCTGATGAAGTGACCAAAGCAACTTTATGTTGCAGCAGTTAATTCAGCAATTCATTGAGCCGCTTTTCGAAGCAACCAAACTTAAATTGAAGAGTTTGATCATGG
>NZ_JAAKTN010000018.1:0-140711 GCF_049174455.1 Aeromonas sp. 601027
AGGCAGAGGCAGAGGCAGAGGCAGAGGCAGAGGCAGAGGCAGAGGCAGAGGCAGAGGCAGAGGCAGAGGCAGAGGCAAAGAATGATTCCATAGTCACAGGCTTATGGGTATTGCTTGATACCCGCGATGGCGCCTCTGTTCACCCCTTAAACCTGCTCAGCTGTTCCACGAGCCATAGCAACACTGATGCAATGGCAGGCAGAGCAACCGCCTATCCCCTTAGAGCGCGAATAAAGCATAATCGCATTACAGACGGGGCCTAGGTCAATCCTAGTGAGCCCCTCCCCTTGATCCTCTTCAAATCCCCAGTAACAACTGTTGTGGTTGCGATGGAACTGGGGGCGATTCACAGGGGATGATTACTCCCCCTGAATCGCACGCATAAAAAAACCGGCGCCTTGGCGCCGGTTTTTGCTCACTATGTCTCGATTACAGAGAAGCAGTGAAGGTACGGGTGATGACGTCTTGCTGTTGCTCTTTGGTCAAAGAGTTGAAGCGAACGGCATAACCGGATACGCGGATGGTCAACTGCGGATATTTCTCCGGGTTTTCCATGGCGTCCAGCAGCATTTCACGGTTCATCACGTTAACGTTCAGGTGCTGACCACCCTCTACGTTGGATTCGTGGTGGAAGTAACCGTCCATCAGGCCAGCCAGGTTGGCTTTCTGGGCTTCCATATCTTTACCCAGTGCGTTCGGAACGATGGAGAAGGTATAGGAGATACCATCTTTAGCGTAAGCGAACGGCAGCTTGGCTACGGAAGTCAGGGAAGCAACAGCACCCTTCTGGTCACGACCGTGCATCGGGTTGGCACCCGGGCCGAACGGAGCACCAGCACGACGGCCATCCGGGGTGTTACCGGTCTTCTTGCCATATACCACGTTGGAGGTGATGGTCAGAACAGACTGGGTAGCAACAGCACCACGGTAGGTGTTCAGCTTCTGAATCTTCTTCATGAAGCGCTCAACCAGGTCACAGGCGATATCATCGACGCGAGCGTCGTTGTTACCGAACTGCGGGTATTCGCCTTCGATTTCGAAGTCGATGGCAACGCCATCTTCGTCACGAATCGGCTTGACCTTGGCGTACTTGATGGCAGACAGGGAGTCAGCGGCTACAGACAGACCAGCGATACCACACGCCATGGTGCGATATACGTCACGGTCGTGCAGCGCCATCAGAGAGGCTTCGTAGCTGTACTTGTCGTGCATGTAGTGGATGATGTTCAGCGCAGCAACGTATTGCTTGGCCAGCCAATCCATGAAGTGGTCCAGACGATCCATTACGTCGTTGTAGTCGAGGTACTCGGACTTGACCATCTCGGTTTTCGGACCGACCTGGATCTTGAGCTTCTCGTCCATACCACCGTTGATTGCATACAGCATGGTCTTGGCCAGGTTGGCACGAGCACCGAAGAACTGCATCTGCTTGCCAACGATCATCGGGGATACACAGCAAGCGATGGCGTAGTCATCGTTGTTGAAATCCGGACGCATCAGATCGTCGTTCTCGTACTGAACGGAAGAGGTCTCGATGGATACCTTGGCACAGTACTTCTTGAAACCGACCGGCAGCTTCTCGGACCACAGGATGGTCAGGTTCGGCTCAGGGGACGGGCCCATGGTGTACAGGGTGTTCAGCATACGGAAGCTGTTCTTGGTGACCAGAGTACGGCCATCAACGCCCATACCAGCCAGGGTCTCGGTCGCCCACATCGGGTCGCCGGAGAACAGTGAATCGTATTCCGGAGTACGCAGGAAGCGAACCATACGCAGCTTCATGACCATGTGGTCCATCAGCTCCTGGGCTTCTTGCTCGGTGATCAGGCCTTTCTGCAGGTCACGCTCGATGTAGATATCCAGGAAGCTGGAGGTACGACCGAAGGACATGGCAGCACCGTTCTGGGACTTGACTGCCGCCAGGTAGGCGAAGTAGGTCCACTGTACGGCTTCTTTGGCGTTCTTGGCCGGTACGGAGATATCGCAACCGTACTTGGCAGCCATCACCTTCATCTGTGCCAGGGCACGGTGCTGCTCGGAGATCTCTTCGCGCAGACGGATGGTGGCTTCCAGGTTGACGCCGTTTTCCAGGTCAGCTTGCAGGGACTTGAACTGGGCCAGTTTGTCGGCCATCAGGAAGTCAACACCGTACAGAGCAACACGACGGTAGTCACCGATGATACGGCCACGGCCGTAGGCATCCGGCAGACCGGTGATAACACCAGACTTGCGGCAGTTCAGGATGTCTTTGGTGTAAACGTCAAACACGCCCTGGTTGTGAGTCTTGCGGTATTCGGTGAAGATCTTCTCGACCATCGGGTCCAGTTGACGACCGTACACTTCGCAAGAAGTTTTAACCATCTTGATACCGCCGTTGGCGATGATGGCGCGCTTCAGCGGCTTGTCAGTCTGCAGACCAACGATCTGCTCCAGGCTCTGATCGATATAACCGGCATCGTGTGCGGTAATGGTGGAGGGCAGGTCAGTATCAAAATCAACCGGCGCATGAGTGCGGTTTTCGATTTTGATCCCTTCCATGACCTTGTCCCACAGCTTGGTGGTCGCTTCGGTCGCGCCAGCCAGGAAGGACTCGTCACCTTCATACGGGGTGTAGTTCTTCTGGATGAAGTCACGGGTGTTGACAGAGGTCTGCCATTCACCGGCCGCGAAGCCTTCCCATGCTTTTTGGAACTGTTCGTTAAGTTCTGCCATTTTTCATTACCTCACACGGTATTGATGTAGTATCCCGCAATCATCCTTAATGATGACGACGGAAGATAAACCAGTAAGTCAGACCAACCATCACGCCACCACCGATGATATTGCCGATGGTCACGGGGATGAGGTTGTGTAGGACGAAGTTGGATACGGTCAGGTCAGCAAAGGTTGCCGGATCCTGGCCGATGGCCTGCCAAAATTCCGGACTAGCCACGCTGTGGATAGCGATACCAACCGGAATCATAAACATGTTTGCGATGCTGTGCTCGAAACCTGAGGCAACGAACATGGCAACCGGCAGCAGCATAACCACTACCTTGTCAGTCGCGCTGCGGGCACCAAAGGCCATCCATGCAGCAAGACATACCATCAGGTTACAGAGGATACCCAGCGCCACCGCTTCGAAGAAGGTGTGGTGAATTTTGTGTTGGGCCACTTTGAGGGCGTTAAGGCCCCACTGACCGTCTGCTGCCGTGTACTCGGCAGAAACGATGATCAGCGCCACCATCAGCAGACCGCCAATCAGGTTACCGAAGTAGACCAGACCCCAATTCTTGAGCAGCTGAGCCCAGCTGATGCGATTGGCAGCCTTGGCCACCAGTGTCAGGGTGGTGGAGGTGAACAGCTCGGCACCGAGCAGCACACAGAGAATAAGTCCGAGAGAGAAGCAGAGACCGCCAACCAGCTTGGCCATACCCCAAGGCATGGAACCGGTTCCGGTCGTCACTGTGATGTAGAAGATAAATGCGATGGCGATGAAAGCGCCTGCGGTAATGGCCAGTGGAATGACCTTGTATGCCGGCTTGGTAGCCTTGGCATAGGTGATGTCTTCAGCCAGTGCAGCGATGGCTTCGGGCTTGAGACAATCGAATGGAGATTCAGCTTTCAATTATTTTCTACCTGAATGTTTTGCCTGTTGAAATCATAACAAAGGGCCAAATAGCCAAAATTGACATTGATCAAGTTTATCAGAGTGCGAATGTAATTTTACTACAAATATTTTAGTGCGATGGCTACGCCACTTTACACCAGGTATCAGCTGAAACAGAAATATCACATTTTTAATGCAATGATTTTAAAGAATTTATTTTCAATCATGGAAATATGGTATTGGCAAGATATCTTTGCAGATCGACAGCACATCCCCTGCCCTGCCATCAACCCCCTTAGGGGTATTTTTTGTTTTTTATTTCATCTTTGAATAACTATCCCGTGCCTTGCCGCACGATAAACAGAAGGGGCCACACGGCCCCTTCCTTTACAGCAACGATCACGCCCAGTGATGGGCTCGCTTGGCCTTCTGCAGCTTCTCGTAGGCCGCCAGCAGCTTCTGGTGCAGTGGGAACTGGGAGAGCGACAGATCGGCCGCCTCCAGCCCGTGGAAGCGTGCTTCGCCAGTGGCGTTGGCCCATGCCTGTGCCAGCGTCTCTTCACCATACATGCGAGTGAAGACGGCGCGATACTGCTCCGGATCCCGCTCCTCGTCGAGGAACAACTCGACGCAGGCACGCAGGGCGCGGTAGTAGCTGGCACGCTCGGCAGTAAACACCGACTGGTTGAACTCCATGGTCCAGTCGATGAGATCCAGTGCGGTCTCCAGCTCACCGGCGGCCAGCGCCAGCATGGCTTTCAGCTCGCCAACGCGCAGGGTGTGCAGCGCGGTCCCCTTGGCAGCGGCGATGCCCAGCAGCTCGCGTACACGGGTACGCTCGTCGTGCCCCTCTTCATCCAGTTGATCAAACAACGCCATGTACTGCTCGGCATCCCAATCCAGTGATGGCAGTGCTAGGATCACTTCGCGCAGGTTGGCGCCCATGTTGTTGTTGGCCAGCAGCAGATCTTCGGCCGGATAGATGTCGGACATGCCGGGCACCAGAATGCGGCAGGCGTAGACACCCAGATGCTCGTAGTCGGCGATATAGACCGGCTGCTCCAGCTCATGGAAGATGCCGATCAGGTGATCGAACTCCTCCTGCGAGGTACCGCGGAAGTCCCAGTCGGCAAACTCGAAGTCCGCATCCTGCTTGAACAGATCCCAGCTGATGAGGCCAGAAGAGTCGATGAAGTGGGTCTCGAGGTTGTGGTGATCCGCTACCTGCTCGTTGTCGAATGACGGCGGCACAAACACGTCGAGATCCTTGAGACCGCGGCCCTGCAGCAACTCGGTGACGGTCCGCTCGAAGGCCACTTCGAAGCGCGGGTGGGCGCCGAAGGAGGCAAAGCAGGTACCGTTGCTCGGGTTGAGCAGCACCACACAGATGACCGGATAGCGGCCACCGAGGGAAGCATCGAAGCTGTAAATGGGGAAGCCTTCCGCTTCGAGGGCGGCGATGGAGGCGGCAATCCCCGGATAACGGGCAATCACCTCGTCCGGGATCAGCGGCAAGCTGATGGCCTCGGCGATGATCTTGTTTTTCACGTGGCGCTCGAACACCTCGGAGAGCGCCTGGGTGCGCGCTTCGGTCTTGGTGTTGCCAGCGCTCATGCCGTTGGAGACATAGAGGTTGCCGATGATGTTCATCGGGATGTAGACGGTCTCGTGATCGGACTGACGCTCGAACGGCAGGGCGACGATACCGCGCTCCTCGTTGTTTGACTGCAGATCCACCAGCATGTCGGCGGTCACTTCACCGTCCGGGTTGTAGAACTTGCGGGTGAAGCTGTCGAGCAGACCGGCCGGGAACTGGTCACCCTCGATGGGGAACCACTTCTCGTTCGGGTAGTGAACGAAATCGCCCTTGGCGACCTGCTCGCCCAGATAGAAGTCGGCGAAGAAGTAGTTGGTGGAGAGACGCTCGAAATATTCGCCAAGGGCAGACGCGAGGGCGGCCTTCTTGCTGGCACCCTTGCCGTTGGTAAAGCAGAGGGCGCACTCTTTGTCGCGAATATGCACCGACCATACGTTCGGCACGGGGTTGAGCCAGGAGGCCTCTTCAATATCAAAGCCCAAGGCTTGCAGCTTGGTCTGGAAGCGTTCGATGGAGTCTTCCAGCGCCGCGTCCTTGCCGGGAATAAAAGTGTGGTCAGTCATCACGATATCCTGATTTTTATTGGCTCATGTTCGGCCGCAGATAATAGCAGGGGTCGGCGGCTTTGGCAGGACAAAAATCAGCAAACAGGGATGAGTCGCACGTTGAGAAACCGGCTTGTCCCCTCTCCCCCGCCACAAACAGCGCGGGCCCGGAGATTGCCCGGGCCCGCTGGTTACGCGACGCGATAAACCGTCAGAGCTGCTTGCCCTGGCTCGCAATCACCTGGCTGTACCAGTGGAAGCTCGCTTTCTTGATCCGGCGAAGGGAGCCCCCCTGCTCGTCACGCTCCACATAGACGAAGCCGTAACGCTTCTGGTAGCCGTTGAGCCAGCTCAGGATGTCGGTGAACGACCAGGCGCAGTAGCCGAGCAATTCCACCCCATCCTGCATCGCCTCCTGGCACGCCTTGACGTGGCTGCGCAGGTAATCGATGCGGTACGCATCGTTCACCTTGTCGCCCGCCTCCAGCTTGTCGAACTCGCCAAGGCCGTTCTCGGTGATCATCAGCGGCAGACCATAACGGGAAGAGAGGCGACGCAGTGCGATGCGCATACCGGTCGGGTCGATGGCCCAATCCCAGTTGCTGGTCTCAAGGTGCGGATTGGGCGCAGTCTTGTAGAGGCCGGGGATGCCGCTCGATGGCGTAGTGCCTTTCTTGCCGGTGGTGTTGATCCGCTGCAGGGTCTGACCGCCCAAGGGGTTATCTGTGTAGGTCAGGGTGTAGTAGTAGTTGACGCCAATGTAGTCGGGCGTCCCCTCGCGCAGCAACTCCATATCGCCCGGCAGGATCTCCGGCGCCTCGCCGTTTTCCCGCAAGTAAGCGAGCGCCGCCTGCGGATAGCGGCCAAAGCAGTAGGCATCCAGCCACCAGAGGTTGTTGAACTCCTCGGCGTTCTCGTAGGCCAGCATATCTTTCGGGTCGCACGACGCCGGATAGGCAGGGGAGTAGGCAAAGCTCGGGCCGATGAGGCCATTTGGCACATGCTGGCGAAACGCCTTGATCACCCGGGCGTTGGCCAGAAAGGCGATATGGTTGGCGGCAAAGAAGCGCTTGCGATCCTGCACAGCGGGCGGATGGGTGCCGAGCTGATAGGCGTTGGTCAGGTTGTAGTTCTGCTCGTTGAGAGAGACCCAGTACTTCACCTTGCCGGCAAAACGCTGATAGAGGGTCACGCAGTAGCGCTCGAAATCCTCGATAATGCGTCGGTCTTCCCAGCCGCCGTACTCATCCTGCAGCGCCTGCGGCAGATCCCAGTGATAAAGGGTCAGCACCGGTTCGATCTGGTGGGCCAAGAGGGTGTCGATCAGCTTCTCGTAGAAGGCCAGCCCCGCCTCGTTCACCTCCCCCCGACCGGTGGGATAGATGCGCGGCCAGCTCACCGAGAAGCGGTAAGCCTTGAGCCCCATCTCGGCCATCAGCGCCACGTCCTCTTCCATGCGGTGGTAGTGATCCACCGCCACATCGCCGTTGCTCCCCTCAAAGGTCTTGCCCGGCAGCTTGGTGAAGAGATCCCACACCGAGGGCCCCTTGCCATCGGCATTCCAGCCTCCCTCCACCTGATAGGCGGCGGAGGCGGCGCCCCACAGAAAATCGCTCGGGAAGTCGTTGAACTTGTGGTGATGCATCTGGTGTTGCTCCTTCTGCGCTGATGGTGTCAGCCATCTCTGATAACTCGGCGCCCCCGTGCCGGGGCATCCGAAATGAATTGGCATAAGCATCCATCACTTCTAAAATTCCGTCCAATGACAAATTTGACCACTCAACATTCCCAACAGGAATGAAAGGAGCCCTGATGGAGCTACGGGATCTGAAAGCTTTCGTCACTCTGGGGGAAGTGCTGCACTTCGGCCAAGCAGCGGTACGTCAGCATGTTACCCAGTCGGCCCTGAGCAAACAGATAAGGCGGCTTGAGGAGGAGCTGGGCGGCGAGCTGTTCGAGCGCAACGCCAGTACCACTCGCCTCACCGGACTGGGCAGGGCGCTGTATGAGGATGCCCGCGCTGTGGTCATCCAGAGCGAGCAGCTCTCGCGCACCGCCCGCGACGTGCTGGCGGGCAATGTCGGCACCCTGCGCATCGGCTTTGGCGTGGCCACCAAGATCCTGGTGCCCGCCGCCATCGCCCGCTTTCGCGCCGAGCGGCCGCAAGTGACCATCGAGCTCAACGATCTCTCCACCCACCACCAGCTACTGGCGCTCAGTGAAGGCAAGCTGGATCTCGGTTTTTGCCGCCTGCCCGCCCCCAAGGGGTGGCACGCCCTGCCGGTGGTCGAAGCCCACTTTGTCGCCGTACTGCCCGCCAGCTACCGCGATGTGAGGGAGTTGGCGGATCTGGTGGACAAGCCGCTGGCGATCCTCCGTCGGGACAAGGCCCCGTCCTTTTACGATCACCTGATGAACTATCTGGCCCAGAGCGGGCTGCGTTTTCGCGATATCCAGTACGTCAACGACTTCGCCGCCGGTGTTGCCACCGCGGCGGCAGAGATCGCCTGGACCCTGGTCCCCTCCTCCACCACCATCGAGCACCCGGATGTGCTCACCCTCCCCTTGAGAGACGGGGAAGCCTGCTGGACCATTGGCCTTATCCGTCCGCCCCACAGCAAGGGGCCCTTGATCGACGCCTTCTGGGCAACCATTTCTGATATGACGCCAAGATAGACACGCCGTTGGCAAACAGCAGATGGCGGCCGCGCATCAACGATAGCGTTCGACGATACGCGCCAACTCGCCGCTTTGTCGCAGCTGTTGCAGGGCACGGTTGAACTCGGTTATCCGGGTATTGAAGCGGGAGTGCTTGCCGATGCAGAGATTGAACGGGGTAGAGGCAAGCTGCAGCGGCACCTCGACCACCAACCCGGAGAGACCCAGCTGGTTGAGTTTGAAGCGTGCCACCAGTGGGTCGGTCACCATCAGATCCCCCCGACCCGCCGCCAGCATTTTGAAGACATTATCGACATTGATGGTGTGATGAACGGTGAAACCCGCCAGGTTCTCCTTGCCCCAGCCGTTACCGAAATAGTCGAGAAAGGTAAGCGATTTGAAATCGCTCAAGCTGCTGGCTCGCTGAAATTCCGCCATTCGGGGATGGGCGCGCTGGGTAAAAATGGTTAGCACAGTGGTAGTGACCGGCTCTTCCACAACCAAGGTATAGCTGCGCCGCTCCCGGGTTGCGATGGTGACAAAGCCATCGGCCTGCGCCATCCGCACCATTTTTTGCGCCCGTTGCCACGGATAACCTTCATGGCGCACCCGCAGCCCCATCTGCGCTGCCACCCGCTCCATCACGTCGATCATCAGCCCGCGCATCTTGCCCTGTTCGTCACGCCACGAATATGGGGCAAAGTCGTCAAAGTAGACCAGCTTCAACTCGGCCGCTGGCGCCGCCCAGACACTCTGCCACATCAACAATCCCCACAAGATTGCACTCCCCAGACTGACTCTCATGGCCGCGACTCCATCCACTTCTGCCACCTCTGAGCCTAGTGCAAAGCGGGCTGCGGCAAGGTTCAGGATCCAGTGGAAAAAGTGGCCAACGGAAAAAGAGAGGGGAAGCAGTGGCTTCCCCTCTCTCGTTCGTTTTTCATTACGCCACCTTATCGATGGCGGTCACGACCTTCTGATCACGCCAGCTCGGCGCGCAGCGCCCTGGTGGCATCGACCATCACCTTGAGGGCGGCTTCTGTCTCTTCCCAGCCGCGGGTCTTGAGGCCGCAATCCGGGTTGACCCAGAGCCGCTCTGCCGGGATCTGTTTGGCGGCCTTGCGCAGCAGCCCCTCAATCCAGCTCTGGCTCGGCACGTTCGGCGAGTGGATGTCGTAGACGCCCGGGCCAATCTCGTTGGGGTAGTTGAAGCGCTCGAACGCTTCGAGCAGCTGCATCTGGCTGCGGCTGGTCTCGATGGTGATCACGTCCGCATCCAGCGCCGCCACCGCCTCAATGATGAGGTTGAAGTCGCTGTAGCACATGTGGGTGTGGATCTGTGTGCTGTCCGCCACCGGGCTGGCGCTCAGACGGAAGGCGCGCACTGCCCAATCGAGATAAGCCTGATGATCTTGCTTGCGCAGGGGCAAGCCTTCGCGGATCGCCGGTTCGTCGATCTGGATGATCTTGATGCCAGCGGCTTCCAGATCTGCCACCTCGTCACGAATGGCCAGCCCGATTTGCAGGGCAGATTGCTCGCGGCTCACATCTTCCCGCGGGAAGGACCAGCAGAGGATGGTCACAGGGCCGGTCAGCATCCCCTTGACCGGCTTGTCGGTCAGGCTCTGGGCAAATCGGGTCCATTCGAGCGTCATGGGAGTCGGGCGATCGATGTCGCGGGTGATCACCGGCGGCTTGACGCAGCGGGAGCCATAGCTCTGTACCCAGCCGAAGCGGGTGATGGCAAAGCCATCCAGCAGTTCACCGAAATACTCCACCATGTCGTTGCGCTCGGCCTCACCATGAACCAGCACGTCCAACCCGATGGCCTCCTGACGCGCGATGGCATCGCGGATCTCGGCCTTAATGCCCGCCTCGTAGGCACTGTCATCGATGCGACCGGCGCGCCAATCCTGCCGCAATACCCGGATCTGCGAGGTCTGCGGGAAGGAGCCGATGGTGGTGGTGGGCAGCAGCGGCAGCTTGAGATCCGAGCGCTGCAGCTCTGCCCTGACCGGATAGGGGCTGTGGCGATCAAAATCGCTGTTGGTGAGGCTGGCGAGCCGTGACTGCACCGCTTTTTTGTGCACCCGGCTGTCGGACTCCCGATCGACGATGGGCTGGCTGTAGGCAGTGATTTTGTCGAGTTCGCCCCCATCCAGATACTCTCTGAGCAGTCCCAACTCGAAACATTTTTGCAAGGCAAAGGCGAACCAGCTGCGGGTCTGGGGATCCAGCTCCTGCTCCAGGGTCAAATCCACCGGGCTATGCAGCAATGAGCAGGATGAGGCCACCCAGAGCCGCTCGCCGAGTTTGGTTTTCAGTGCCTTCAGTGTCGGCGCCAGCTTGGCCAGATTGGCACGCCAGACGTTGCGGCCGTTGATCACCCCTGCTGAGATGACCCACTGGGCGGGCAGATGCGGCACCAGGGTCTCCAACTGCTCGGGGGCAGCCACCAGATCCAGATGCAGGCCATCTACCTTGAGGCTGGTGATAATGTCGCGCTGATGAGCCACCGAACCGAAATAGGTGGTGAGCAGCAGCTTGCAAGGGCCCGCGAGGCGCTCGTAAGCGTTGAGGTAGGCCAGCCGCCACTCTTCCGGCAAGTCCAGCGTCAGCGCAGGTTCATCGATCTGTACCCACTCCACCCCTTGGGCGGCCAGTTTGGCCAGGATCTCCTGATAGACGATGAGCAGGCGATCGAGCAGTTCAAGGCGGGAGAAGCCGCTCTCTTTCTCCTTGCCAAGCCACAGATAAGAGACCGGCCCCAGCAGTACCGCCTTGACCGGCAGCCCCAGTGCTTTGGCCTCTTCTACCTCGTCAAACAGCTGGCTCCAGCCCAGCTTGAAGCGCTGGTCACGGCTAAATTCCGGCACCAGATAGTGGTAGTTGGTATTGAACCATTTGGTCATCTCGGCGGCCGCCGCCGCCGGGCCGGTCGGCGCACGGCCGCGGGCGACCCGGAACAGGGTGTCGAGGTCGGTCTCGCCATGGCGGTGGCGGGCAGGCACTGCATCTACCAGCAGGCTGGTGCCGAGCACCTGATCGTACCAAGCAAAGTCCCCCACCGGCAGCAGATTGACCCCGGCGCCGTGCTGGGCCTGCCAGTGGCGCTCACGCAGCGTCTTGCCCACGGCAACGAGTTCGGCCTGAGTGGTCTCGCCACGCCAGTAGGATTCGAGGGCAAATTTCAGCTCGCGCTTGGCGCCGATACGGGGGAAGCCCAGGGTGTGTGCTCGTGTCATAGGTTCATTTCCTTATGCTCATTCATCTGATGGGAACTGGATGATTTAGCCATCCAGATGTTTACACATCCAAAATGACAAGATAAGGTGACGCTGGCTATTGAATCCTCTTCAACTGGCTCTCAAATAATCCTCAACTGACCGCCGAACAGGTTAAACGCGAGGATACAGAGGCCCGTTCTTGCATGTGTCAAGAAGCGCAGCAGCAAGACGGCAGGAGGCTGAGGCTGAGGCTAAAGGTCAGGCCGCGCCGGCCGCAACCTCAGCGCCATACGCAATCTCACAAGGAGCCATCTTATGGCAGTGCCAAGCAATGCAGGGATAGAGATCAAACACTTGAAAACATTGACCGCGCTGGCCGAGCAGGGCTCGCTGGCCGGTGCGGCGCTGACCCTCAACCTTACCCAGTCCGCCCTCTCTCATCAGCTCAAAGAGCTGGAGACCCGCCTCAATCTGGAGCTCTACCTGCGCAAAAGCCGCCCGCTGGTGCTGACCGCCGCCGGCAGCCAGCTGCTCGCCCTCGCCCGTCAGGTACTGCCCGCCCTGGCCCAGACCGAGAAGCAGTTGCAGGCCTTGCAGAGCGGCGATGCGGGCAGGCTGCATCTGGCGCTCGATTGCCACAGCTGCATCCAGTGGCTACTGCCGCTGTTGCCCGATTTTCGCCGCCAGTGGCCTGGGGTGGATCTGGAGGTGGAGTCGGTACCGGGCTTTGATGCCATCAATGCCCTGCTCGGCGGCCAGCTCGACCTGCTGCTCACCTCGGACGTGCAGGCCCGCGGCGATCTCCACTTCGAGCCACTGTTTGCCTTCGATCTGACTCTGGTGATGGCGCCGGATCACCCCCTCTGCCACCGGAGCCACATCGAGCCGGGCGATCTGGGGCCGGAGGTGCTGCTGGTCTATCCGGTAGAGCGCAGCCGCATGGATATCTTCAGCCGCTTTTTGCAACCCGCCGGGGTGGAGCCCGCCCGCTGCAAGCCGGTGGACAACACTTCTGTGATGCTGCAGATGGCCGCCGCAGGGCTCGGGGTCGCCGCCTTGCCGCGCTGGGCCAGCGAGGAGTTTGTCAGACAGGGGATGCTCTGCGCCCGTCCCCTCGGCAGCGGTATTCGTCGCCATATGTACGGCGCGGTGCGGGCCGCCGATCGGGATCAAGCCTGCCTGCAGAGCCTGTTCGAGCGCATTCGCCGCAAGATGGAGGGATAGCCCTCCTCAGCGTGGCTGACCGACCTCTGCCAGCAGTGCAGGCAACTGCACCTTGATAAAGTCGATGAGGGCCCTGACCGCCGGTGACAGACCGCGCCGCACGGGATAGAGCATCACCAGCTTGCCATCTTTGGGACGCCACTCGGGCAGCAGTTGTTGCAGCCGCCCATCCGCCAACTCACTCACGCAGGCGTAAAGTGGCAAGCCCACCATCCCGAGCCCCGCCAGCGCCGCCTGTTTGAGGGTTTGCACATTGTCGCTGCGCAGCAGCACATTGACCGCCACCTCCTCACTCTCCCCACTGTCGTGCCGCAGCCGCAGCAGATCGGCCTGACGCTCCAGCGAGCTGAAAAGTAGGGCATCCTCTCCTTCCAGCTGCCGTGGATGCGCCAGCGCATTGTGGCGCGAGAGCCACGCCGGGGTCGCCAGCACACCCCACTGCACCGTGCAGAGCGGTACCTGCACCAGACTGGAGGGGGGCAGCTCGAAGGCCACCCCGCGGATCACCACATCCAGCCCCTCCTCCAGCAGATCCACCTGCCGATTGCTGGCTTGCACGGCGAGCCTCACCTTGGGGTATTGCGCCATAAAAGCGGGCAGCAAGCGGGCAAGCAGCGCATCGGCAATGGTAATGGGCACGCTGATGCGCACCAGACCGCTCGGCTCCTGCTGCCGTTGCCGCACAGCCGCCTCTCCGGCCTGCGCTTCGGCCAGCATCGCCTGACAGTGGCGATAGAGCACCTCACCGGCATCGGTCAGGCTGAGTTGGCGCGAGGTACGTTGCAGCAGCCGGGTATCCAGCCGCTCCTCCAGCAGCCGGATCCGGCGCGAGATCCGCGACTTGGGCACGCCAAGCGCCCGCGCGGCTGCAGTGAATCCCTGTCGCTGCACCACATGGGTGAAGAGATAGAGATCATTCAAATCAAGTTCCAGTGGTGTCATCGGGCTGCCTTGGTCAGGGTGAGGTGCATTCACATCGTTCCACCAATAGAACGATAAGAACCTATTTCACCAGATTGTCGCCATTTTTGCAGCCATCATAATGGCCCTGTCCCCATCAGACGGTTGCTGCACGGGCAATCCGCCCCACCAGCAAGGTCCGTTTGACTGTTCCGATATCACAAGGAGTTCACCATGAAACTGCGACAAATCTGCTCTGCCACCCTGCTCGGTCTGGCGACCCTGACCGCCACGCTGGCCACCACAGCGACACCGGCCATGGCCGCCGAGGCTGCCAGCCATCCGACCGTATCACCCAACCGCTATCTGGAGATGCTCTCCCGAGACAATGCAGTACTGCTGCTGGTCGACCATCAGGTCGGCTTGCTGAGCGGCGTACGCGACACCACGGTGGGCGAGCTCAAGCACAACGTGGTGGCGCTGGCCAACGCCGCCCGCGCCCTCGGCGTGCCGGTGATCGTGACCGCGACCATGCCCGATGGCATGTGGGGCCCCACCATGCCTGAACTGACCAGCGCCCTGCCGGATGTGAAGGTGATCAACCGCACCGTCATTAACGCCTGGGACGATCCTGCCGTGCGCGCCGCCATTGAGAAGACCGGCCGCAAACAGCTGATCATCGCCGGGGTATCGCTCGAGATCTGCGCCAGCTTCCCGGCCCTCTCAGCCAAGGCTGCCGGCTATGATGCCCGGGTGGTGCTTGATGCCTCCGGCACCTTCAACGAAGCCAAGCGCACCACTGGGCTGCAACGCTTGCTGGGGGCCGGTATCCCGGTCACCGACTACGCCTCTGCCGCGGTCGAGATGCTGCGCAGCAACGTCGACCCCAAGGCGCACGATGTCTACAGCGCCCTCGACATGCCTTTCGCCACCCTGGTGTGGCAGATGCAAGAGGGTGCCAAGAAGTCGTAACTCGCCTCGCCTTCGGTCAGATGACCGAAGGCTTCTTTTGTCTTCAAGAGGTTATATCGATGACCAGACGCCTGACTCTCTCCGCCCCCGTCAAGGGCCAACCGCTACGCATTGGCAGCGGCTTTGCAGCCAGCCATTTTGGCGAACACTTTTTCAACGGTCTGATAGACCCCGTGGTGATGGTGGATCACTTCCAGATGACAGCCCCCACCTTCGAGCCCCATCCCCACGCCGGGATCTCTGCCGTCACCTATCTGTTCGAGGACTCGACGAGCCCCCACGTCAACTACGACTCCCTCGGCAATCAGGGCCCCATCGAACCGGGGGCGCTCCACTGGCTGGCGGCCGGGCGCGGGGCCGTACATACCGAGCAGCCGGAAGGGGCATCGCCCTATGTCCACGCCCTGCAGATCTTCGTCAACCTGCCTGCCCGTCAAAAGATGATGTCGCCTTTTGCCGTCCACGCAGCCGCTGCCACCATCCCCGAATTTCATGGCGAAGGGGTGCGAGTACGGGTGGTCGCAGGCCACAGCAACGGGATAACGGCACCACACTCGGTAAAACTGCCCCAACCCTTTACCCTGCTCGATGGCCATTGCGCGCCCGGCAGCCGCTTCACCCATCTGCTGGCGGCAGGCTGGAATGCCATGATCTATTCCCTGACCGGATCGCTGACCCTGCAGGCGGAGGGAGAGCGGCACCTCATCCCGGCAGGTCACGGGATGGGTGTCAGCCTCTCTGCCGATGGCGGCGAGGCTGTGGCTCTGCAGCTTGAGGCCACCGAGCCCTGCCACTTCGTGCTGCTCTCAGGCCAGGCGCTCAATGAACCCCTGGTCAAACATGGCCCCTTCGTCATGAACAGCCACGACGCCATTGCAGATCGGCTGCATGCCTATCAGCGCGGCGAATTTGGTCAGCTCAACGATGAGTGGCTGCGCAACGGCCAATATCGGCCATGAGCACGCTCGCTGGCCACCAGCCACAAAGCACGCGCTGGCCTCTGGTCTTCCTCGCCATTTTTGCCGGTGCCAGCGGCGCCCTCTGCCTTGGCAAAGTGCCCGCCGTACTCGGCATACTGCGCAGCGAGCTGGGGCTGACACTGGTCGAAGCCAGCTATCTCGCCTCAGCTTTCAATACGCTGGCGATCCTCTTCAGCCTCTTTCTCGGCCTGCTGCTGACTCGCTGGAGTGGACGGCAAACCGGGGTTGTCGGGCTACTGGTTATCGTCACAGGCGGTGCGTTGGCACTACCCGCCACCGGGCTGGCCATGATGCTGCTGTCGCGCATTGTCGAGGGGATTGGCTTTTTGCTGATCTCGGTGGCCATGCCCGCCTTTATCGTGGCGGTGACCCGGGAGGAGGATAAACGGCTGGCCTTGAGCCTGTGGGCGGTCAACCTGCCTCTCGGGGCGGCGGCGGGTATGCTGCTCACCCCCTGGCTCACGGCGCAAGGTGGCTGGCGACTGGCCTGGCTGATCCTGATGATCCCGCAACTCTCTGTCCTGCTGCTTCTGCTCGCCAGTCGCTCGGCAGATGGGCTGCGGGTCTGGGCACCCCAAAACTCGATCAACTCGGGCCACCCGCTGCGCCAACTCACGGTACTCCGACAACTGACACTCTGGCGCTACGGGTTGGCGTTCATGCTCTACAGCCTGATGCTCTGGGCGCTCTTTGTCTGGCTGCCGACCATGTTGCAAGGCAGCCCCGGGATTGGCCAAAACCAGATCGCCCTGCTTTCGGCGCTGGCGGTGGTCGCCAATATTCCCGGCAACCTGATGGGGGCATGGCTGCTGCGCCGGGGCGTGGCGCGAGATCGGCTCATCTGCTGGGCACTGAGTCTGATGGCGCTGTGCGGCATGCTCGCCTTCTGGCCCGGCCTGTCGCCGTGGTGGGCCTATGGATTGTGCCTCGTCCTCTCCCTGTCGGGTGGTATGGCGCCGCCGGCTATCCTCTCGTCTGCGCAGGGAGTGAGTCAGGGGCCGGTACAACTGGCCATCGTGCAGGGATTTTTTGTCCAGCTCGCCAACCTCGGTCAGCTGCTTGGCCCCCTGTTGCTGGCGGCCCTGATGACGGACAACGGCCATTGGGGAAGCGCTCGCTGGCTCTTTCTGGGCGGCTTGCTGCTGGTCGCGCTGCTCTATGCCGCGAGCCACCTGCCGGACTCAAGCATGACTGCAAAACAGGCTCGATCGCATTCGCGGCAAGATGGAAGATGACGAATAGAGAGGGAAACATCACAGTTATCGCAGGGAATGCTGGCCGGGCAAGAGGCTGTTCAGTATGTTAACTGTTTAATCTTGCTTAACGGTAGCCACCATGTCTCAAGTCGATCTCAATCTCTTTCGCGTCCTCGATGCGGTGATCCTCTATGGTGGTGTCACCACGGCCGCCGAGATGATGGAGATGACCCCCTCGGCCATCAGCCAGGCCATCAGCCGCCTGACCACCCTGGTGGGCGAGCCGCTGTTTGTCCGCCAGGGACGCGGCATCACCCCCACGGCGCGAGCGCTCAGTCTGCACCACGAGATCATGGTGCCGCTGCACGACATGGAGCGCAGCCTGCAGCGCACCGATCTCTTTGATCCCCAGACCAGTCGGCGCACCTTTCGCATCGCGGGGGTGCCCGATATCGATATCTTCTTCCTGCCGGAGCTCAACAACCTGCTGCAGACCCAAGCCCCCAACTGTCAGCTGGAGTGGAACACCCAGGTGCAGGACGAAGCCCTGCGCCAGAACAGCCTCTATCTGCACAGCGTGGATCTGGTGCTGGCCACCAAGCCGATGGCGGAGCAGGGGATCGAAAACGAGCAGATCATGTCCCAGGCCCTGCGCATCGCCTGCCGCAAGGATCACCCCAGGATCCGCCAAGCCCCCGACATGGCCACCTTCTTCAACGAAAAGCATGTGGTATTGCAAACCAGGCGGCTCGACAGCTTGCTGCTCAACACCCTGACCAAGGCGCCGCTGCCGCCGCGCCAGATTGCCTACGAGAGCGACTCCCTGCTCACCGCCCTTCATCTGGTGAGTCGTACCGACTGGCTTTGCGTCGCCAGCCAGTGGCACATGGAGAAGCTGGGGCAGGCACTGGATCTGGCCAGCTATCCCCTCCCCTGGCTCTCGGAGGATTGCCCCGTCTACATGAGTTGGCACAAGAGCTCCGGTCAGGATACCGGGCTTAATTGGCTCAAAGATCAGGTGCGGGCCGTCAGTTCATTTTAAGTATGCTTAACAGTCAAGCATGCCCATCTCCTCATCCGGGCTATCGCTCTTCTGGACAAACCGCCTTATGGATAATCCCCTTCAGGATAATCGGGCGCCTTTTCTCAACCATTAAGGCGCAGTTCATGACGACATCGTCGTGCCGAAGTAGCTGCGAAGCGCCTCCACCACCCGCCGCACCTTCTCCGGGATCTCCCGCTGCGGCGTGATGGCGTGGATCTCCATCGGTGCCACCCGAAAACCGGGCAGCAGTTCGAGCAGACGCCCCTGCGCCAGATCCTCGCCAATTTCTCCCTCCGGTTGCAGCGAGATCCCCTGCCCCGCCAGCGCAAACTGGCGCAAGGGCAACACGTTATTGCAGAGCACCTTGGCCTTGAACCTCACCCTGTGTTCGCCCCCCTTTTCATCCTGCAGCAGCAAACCGTTGCCCAGCATGTCGCCACAGAGCCAGTCGTGGGTGGCCAGATCGGCGGGCATGCGCGGCGTCCCCTTGCGCGCCAGATAGGCGGGGGCGGCGCAGAGCAGCATCCGGGTTTGCCCCAGTTTGCGGGCCACCAGAGTCGAGTCGGGCAAGGTGCCGACCCGCAATGCCACGTCGATCCGCTCGGCAATCAGATCCCGTTTCTCGTCGTCGGCGATGATCTGGATGGTGAGGCCGGGGTGGGCCTGCAGCAGCGGCGAGAGGGCCAGTGCCAACGGCTGGCCCGCCATCCCCACCGGGGCGGTGATCCGCACTTCACCGAGCAGGGCGTCGCGCACCTCCGAGAGGCGCAACTCGGTCTCGCTCAGGGTCTGCTGCAACGCCCGGCACCCTTGCCACACCACCTCTCCCGCCTCGGTCAGACTGAGACGACGGGTGGAGCGATGGAGCAGGGGCAGTCCGAGCAGGCTCTCCAGCTGGCTGATATGCTGACTGACGGCGGAGGGGGTCATGCCAAGGGATTTGGCCGCCCCTGTCATGCTGCCCGCTTCCACAACAGCGGCGAAGATGGCGTAACGTCTGAGCTGTTCCATTATTAAATCCAGCTTACAAGTGAATGCATTTTTGAGGTGATTATTAAATCATAACTGGCGGCGTAGGATAGCCCCATTCCAACAGTGAAGGAGAGTTCCCCATGAAGATTGCCCTGATCGGTGCCAGCGGTTTTGTCGGTTCAGCCATCCTGAACGAGGCCGTCAGCCGTGGCCATCACGTCACCGCCATCGTCCGCGATGTCAGCAAGGTGGCCGCCCATCCGCAGGTCACCGCCGTGGCGGTAGATGCCCAAAACCCACAGGCATTGGCCGAGGTGCTCAAGGGGCACGATCGGGTGATCAGCGCCTACAACCCGGGCTGGACCACACCGGATATCTACGACCAATACCTCAAGGGCGCCAACGCGATTGTCGCAGCAGCCAAAGCGGCCAACAGCTGGCTGCTGGTCGTGGGTGGTGCCGGCAGTCTGGAGGTTGCCCCCGGCGTGCAACTGGTGGATACCCCGGAGTTCCCGGCCGAGTGGAAACAGGGGGCACTGGCGGCCCGCGACGGTCTCACCGCCCTGCGTCGTGAAACCACCCTCGACTGGCGCTTTGTCTCTCCCCCGGTGTTCCTCGAACCGGGCGAGAAGCGCGGCGGCTATCGGATTGGTGGCGATCAGGTGCTCTTTAGCGGCGAACAGCCTGCCGGGATCACCGCCGGTGATCTGGCCGATGGCGTGCTGAACGAGGTGGAAAAACCGGCTCACCAGCGCCAGCGCTTTACCCTGGGTTACTGAGAGCCAGCAGGCGGTTAAGGCCAGAATACGCGGTCACTCGCCTGTGCTTTCGGTCAGGTGAAAAACCGCTCAACCAGAAGGGAGGCATCCGCCTCCCTTCTGTTTTGGCCATTTCTGTTTTGATCTTTTTTACCGGTTGCAGCTTGCCTCTGGTTATCACTCTCCCTCCCATCATTTCCCATTCCGCCCTTAATGGCTGTGCAAAAAACCGTCAGCCCATCAGGTGCCGAATTCCATTTCGAATTTTGTATATAACTAAGAATAATTTGTTGTTTCCGTCTTATAACACCGAACAGTAGCATCCCCTTCATTCCAGATGGCGCCACACCGCAGCGCATACCGCCACACTGTCGCGCCATCCCGTTTGCCGCTTATCAGACCTGCCCGCACCAGAGGCAGCAGAAGAGATGGCGCCAGAGATAACGAAAGAGTGAGGAGGTGCACATGGAACATTCACCACTGCCGATCATCGATCTGGCTGCCCTCAACGGGGCACCCGAGGTGCGTCGCCCTATGCTGGCCCGGCTGGCCGCGGCCGCCCGCGACGTCGGCTTTTTCTATCTGACAGGACATGGCCTGAGTGACACCGAGCAGCGAGAGACTCTGGCGCTGGCTGAGCGCTTCTTTGCCCTACCGGAGCAGGAGAAGTTGGCGGTGCAGATGGTCAACAGCCCCCACTTTCGCGGCTACAACCGGGTCGGTGCCGAGCTGACCCGAGCGCGGCCGGATCTGCGGGAGCAGTTCGATATCATGAATGAGTCGCAAGCCCTGCCTGCGGCCCTGATCCGTGAACCATGGCAGCGGCTGATCGGCCCCAACCAGTGGCCGACCGCCCTGCCAGAGATGAAAGCCCATCTGCTGGCGTGGCAGGATCGGCTGAGCGACATCACCCTCACCCTGCTGGCCGCTTTTGCCGAGGTGCTGGAGCAACCGGCCAACGTGTTTGACGACAGCATCCGCGGCGCCCCCTACCAGCACATGAAGCTGATTCATTACCCGGGGCAAGAGGCGGGCGGCAGCAGTCAGGGGGTCGGCGCCCACAAGGATCCCGGCTACCTGACGCTGGTGATGCAGGACAATCATTCGGGGCTTGAGGTCGAGACGGCCAACGGCTGGATCTCCGCGCCCCCCCTGCCGGGTGCGCTGGTGGTCAATATCGGCGAGCTGCTTGAGCTGGCCTCCAACGGCTATCTCAAGGCGACCCTGCATCGGGTGGTGAGCCCGCCGCCCGGCGTCTCGCGCCTCTCCTGCGCCTTCTTTATGGCGGCGCGGCTCGATGCAACCGTGCCCCTGCTCAGCCTCTCCCCCGCGCTGGCAGCGCAGGCGCAAGGGCCGGAGAGTGACCCAACCAACCCGCTCTTTAATCAGGTGGGGGAGAACGTGCTGAAAGGGCGGCTGCGCTCCCACCCAGATGTGGCGGCGCGTCACTATGGGCCGTTAGAGCCCGCTCGCTTCCCGCGCACAGAGAGCGAAGCGATACCGGCCTGAGCAGCGCAAAGATGCGCAGGCGGGTATATGCATAAGCCACAAGCCGCATGCACATACCCGCGCTGACAAAAACAACAAGCAACGAACAACAAAACAAGTCATGGCCAGAGCCTGGCCATCACGGAGCAACACGATGAAATTCAAGACCATGAGCGTACACAGCGGCCAGCGGATCGACCCACAGACCGGTGCCCTCACCACCCCGCTCTACCAGAGCAGCACCTTCAGCTACTTCAACGCCCAAGCGGGCAAGGAGCGCTTTGCAGGTCAGGCCCCCGGCTTTATCTACAGCCGCTTTGGCAACCCCACCACCGCCGAGCTGGAGCAGAAGCTGGCGGCGCTGGAAGGGGCCGATGAAGCGCTGGTGGTGGCGAGCGGCATGGCGGCAGTGAGCGCCATCATGTATGCCCTGGCCGACAGCGGCGATGAGGTAGCCTATATCGGCCCGCTCTACGGCGGCACTGATGCGTTCCTCAAGCAGACCTTCAGCCGCGCCGGCATCAAGGTCACCGCCTACGAGAGCGACCGGGATCTGCTGGCCAATATCCGCCCCGCCACCAAGGTGGTACTGTTCGAAACCCTGACCAACCCCACCCTCAAGGTGGTGGATCCGCGGCTGGTGGTGGAAGCGGCCCGCAAGGTGGGCGCCATTACGGTATGTGACAACACCTTCCTCACCCCCTACCTGCTGCGTCCGCTGGAACTCGGGGTCGATGTAGTGATGCACAGCGGCACCAAATATCTGGGCGGCCACGGCGACATCATCGCCGGGGTGGTGGCGGGCTCCCACGCCCTGATGAAGTCGATCCGCACCGTGGCCCTCAAGCATATCGGCTCCCCCATCGGCCCGCAGGAGGCTTACCTGCTGCAGCGTGGGGTCAAGACCCTGCCGCTGCGGATGGATGCCCACCTGCACAATGCCCAGAAAGTGGCCGAGTTCCTGGCTGATCACCCAGCAGTGAAGAAGGTGATCTACCCGGGGCTTGCCAATCATCCGGGCCACGATGCCCTCGGCGCCTTCGCCAGCGGCTTTGGCGGCATGGTGAGTATTGAACTTGAAGGCGGGTTTGAGCGCTGTGCCACCCTGCTCGATAACCTGCAGCTGTTCGTGCAGGCGGTGAGTCTGGGCGATTTGGAGAGTCTTGCCTGCCATCCGGCCAGTACCACCCACGCCGCCATGGACGAGGCGAGCCGCCTCGCCGCCGGGGTCAATGACGACCTCATCCGCTTCAGTATCGGGGTGGAAGATGCGGACGACCTGATCGCCGATCTGGCAGCCGCGCTGGCGCAGATCTAACCGGGAGCGAGTTTCTCACTTGCCCGCCAAAATGCTGCGAGTGATAACACCCAGACACAACAACGGCCCATCAAGGGCCGTTGTTGTTTGTCGCGATGTGGAAAATGCGGGATTTACTCCTCCCACACCACCACTTGCGATGAGGGCCAGCGCTCCCCGACATGGGCATATTTTTGCTCCAGCAGGTGACGCTTGATCTTCATGGTGGGGGTCAGCACGCCGTTCTCGATATTCCAGGGTGTCTTCACTACCAGAATGCCGCGAATTTTGGCATGGGATTCCAGCTGATCGTTGACCCGCACCCGCGCCGCTTCCAGTCTGGCGTTGACCTCCTCCCGATTGCCCTTCATGGCACTCTCGGCCAGCTGCACCAGCGCAATGGGCTGCGGCATGCCGTAACCAATCACGCAGAGCTGTTCGATGATGGGTTCCTGCCCCAGCTGCCCCTCGATGGGCACCGGCGCCACATACTTGCCCTTGGCGGTCTTGAACACATCCTTCATCCGGCCGGTGATGGTGAGATAACCCTCCTTGTCCAGCTTGCCCATATCGCCGGTGTGGAGCCACCCCTCGGTATCGATGGCCTCGGCGCTGTGCTCGGGATCCTTGTAGTAACCCAGCATCATCCCTTCGCAGCGGCAGAGGATCTCCCCCTCGTCAGAGATCTTGATGGTCACTCCGATCCCCGCCTTGCCGACGGTGCCGATCTTGTCGGCGCGGAACGGGTAGTTGATGGTGGAGTAGGCGTGGTTCTCGGTCATGCCCCAGGCTTCCGTCACCTTGAGGCCAATGCTCAGATACCACTCAAGCAGCGCAGGGGAGACAGGCGCGGAGCCGCAGCCGAGTACCCGGGCCTGATCCAGTCCCAACCCCTTTTGCAGCTTGCGTTTGATAAGGCCGGAGATAAGCGGGATCTTGAGCAGCAGTTCGAGTTTGTTCTGGGGCAGCTTCTCGTGGATCTTGATGCGGAACATGGCCCACAGCCGCGGCACCGAGATAAAGACGGTGGGACGGCAGCGTTTGACATCTTCGATAAAGGTGTCGAGGGATTCGGGGAACGCGATGGTAGCGCCGCCATAGAGACTGCCGCCATAGATGTAGACCCGCTCGGTAATATGGGCCAGCGGCAGGTAGGAGAAGCCCCGATCGGCCTGGCTCAGGCTCACCGTCTCCACCAGCTTCTCGCACGACCAGGCGTAGCGCTCGACGCTCAGCATGGCCCCTTTCGGCTTGCCGGTACTGCCAGAGGTGTAGACCAGACTCAGCAGGGAGTCAGGGGCCTGCACCGGGCTGTCAGGGATCGGCTCGTGCGCCTCCAGCAGGTCATCCCACTGGTGGCTGGCCGGCATGGTGTCATAGGGGAAGGCGATGCGCAGCAGATCGGCGGGTACGCCAGCCTCCTGACTCTTCCAGTCATCCAGCTTGCCGACGAAGATCGCTTTGGCCTCGCTATGGCGCAGCACATATTCGATGGTATCGACGTTGGCAGTCGGGTAGATGGGCACGCTCACATACTGCCCCATCTGCATCGCCAGATCGGCGATAAACCACTGGGCGCAGTTCTTGGAGAGCAGCGCCACCTTGTCACCGGCCACCAGACCGAGGTGACGCAAGGCCGTCACCATCCGCCGCGCTTCATCGGCCACTTCACCCCAGGTGAAATCGACATATTCGCGGTTGATGGTTTGACGCAGGTAGGTTCGATCAGGACACTGCCGCTCCCAGTGATAGAGCATCTCGAGCGGCAGTTTATTGGCAATGCGTGAGGAGGAGGCCATAGTTTAATCCCTGAAACAAAAGGCGAAACTTATTATTAACCTTTCACTAACTTCAGGGGAAGGATAAACTCAAACTTCAGTTTGAATTGTGTATCCGATCAAGCTTCTGCGTCTTGTTGCAAACGACTCCACATCGCCTGCACCAGTTTTTCATCCTCTTCAGATAGCTCACCCTGCAAGATCGCCTCGTTGAGGCTGCGCAGCACATAGCTCTTGACGTCCCGCACCAGGGTCTTGCCTTCCAGCTCGGCCCGGGCAACGGCCAATGAGATATGACCTCGCAGGTAACCCCCCGCAAACAGCTCATCGTCGGTCGCGGTGGCAACCATGCTGTCGATCAGTCCCAACAACTTGTGCTCAAAATCGTGAATCGTCATGTAACGCAGCCTCATTTGCGGCAAAAAATTCGGGGGTATGGAACCGCAATCCGGTTGATTGCGGCTCTCTGGCGCCAGGCCAGCAGCGTCCTTGGCGTCCTATTCCGGGTTGGCCACCGGGTAGATGACCTGATCCTTGTATCCCGTGGTTATTCGCCGATAACCACGCAACGCCCGGTTTAATTGCGGATCATCGGTGTCCACCAGCAGCGGCCTGCCCGCAAGGGCGGCAAGCTTGGCTTTGGTTGCCAGCACCTGGATATTGTCCAGCCCGACACACCGAATCACCTCAGGACTCAATTGCTGATTTCCGCGCCCGAACAGATGTCCCTGTCCGCCTATCAGGGTAATGATCAGTCGGCAGCGACGGCCGCGGATCCGGGTCAGGATCTCGGCGGCGCTGAGATCCTGCCCGATAAGTCGGCTATTTTCCACCAGATCCACACCGAGCAAAGTATTTTCCAGACCGAGCTCAGCCATACAGGCTGCCACCGTGCTGCCGGAGCCCATCAGATAGAGGGTATCGGGCTCCATCTGCTCCACCACACCGGCTGCGAGATCCGCCAACACCAGCTCTTCGGACTCCTTGCCCCCCTGTTTTACCGCCTGTACGTAACGCAGATCGCCGGGCACCTTCAGCTGGCCGTAGTGGCGGGCCCGCACCTTGCCCACGCGAAACGCCTCCTCGTCGATGTCGCGCACCTCGGCATCGATCAGGCTGAGCAGTTCCCCTGCGATCATCCGCGCTACCACCCGCCCGCTGGCAGCGGGCGTCACCCCGTAGACGCCGGAGTGGATCTTGCACCCCGCCGGAATGCCGAGCACATGGCAAGACTCCCCCACCGCGGCGCAGATATCCCGCGCCGTGCCATCGCCACCGGCAAACAGCAGCAGATCGACCCCGGCTTCGCGCATCAACTCGGCGGCGTGGCGGGTATCATCGGCCGAGGTGCTCTCCCCGACCGGTTGATAGATGACCCGACAGGGCAACCCCAGCTCGCGGGCCACCGCCTCCCCCATCTCTCCCGCCACCGTCAGCAGTTCGAACGGGATGCTCAGCTCGCACAGTGGCAACAGAGCTTGCCGCGCTCGATCTTGTGCTCTGGGCACGGCACCACGAGCAAGCGCCTCATCCACCACGCCGTCACTCCCCTTGAGCCCCACTGCGCCGCCAATCCCGGCGACCGGATTAATAATGAACCCTAATCGAAACATGCCTGCCTCCCTTGCGATGGCCCCCATTTTTATCTTTTCGCCCCTCTGGGACAAGCAGTGGCACCCCTGCTAGAATTCGCATCTTCAATTTTCCAACCAATGTTCAATCAAGGTTCAATCATGCTGGAATGGGTTCTTGATCCCTCCGCCTGGGTCGCTCTCGCTACCCTTACCCTGCTCGAAATCGTGCTGGGCATCGACAACATCATCTTTATCTCCATCCTGGTAGGTCGCCTGCCGGAGGCTCAGCGCCAAAAAGCGCGCATTCTGGGTCTGGGGCTCGCCATGGGCACCCGGATCCTGTTGCTGCTCTCGCTCGCCTGGGTGATGCGTCTCACCGAACCGCTCTTCACCGTGCTGAACGAGGCTATCTCGGGCCGCGATCTCATCCTGCTGCTGGGTGGTCTGTTCCTTATCGGCAAGAGTACCCACGAGATCCACGCCACTCTGGAAGGCGCCGCCGAGCCACAGAGCGTCAGCAAAGCGGCCTCGGGCTTTATCAGCACCCTGATCCAGATCGCCATTCTGGACATAGTGTTCAGCCTGGACTCGGTGATCACCGCGGTCGGCATGGCCGATCACGTGCCGGTGATGGTGCTGGCCATCATGATTGCCGTCTTCATCATGATGTTTGCCGCCAAGTCTATTGGCGATTTCGTCGATGACCACCCCACCATCAAGATGCTGGCCCTCTCCTTCCTCACCCTGGTGGGGTTTGCCCTGATGGCGGAGGGGATGGATCTGCACATACCGAAAGGCTACATCTACTTCGCCATGGCCTTCTCGCTGGTGGTGGAGATGATCAACATCCGCTTGCGCAAGCACAGCGAGGTCGACACAGGGAAGTAGTGTCGCCGGATCAAAAAGAGCGCCTCTCGGGGCGCTCTTTTGTTATGCACACGGCATGCTGCCGGATAGAGATCACTGGTTGGCAATCACAATGGCCACCCGGCGGTTTTCTGCTCGTCCGGCTGTGCTCTTGTTGTCCGCAACCGGGGCCGTCTCACCGCGGCCACGGATCTCAAGATTGGCGGGCATCATCCCCACCGAGATCAGCACATCTGCCACCGATTGGGCTCGTTTCAGAGAGAGCTGCTGGTTGTAGCTGCTCTCGCCCGTATTGTCGGTATGGCCGTCAACCCTCGCCTTGTCGAGCCCGACCCCAAGCAGGGCCTTGCCCAGTTTTTCCACTATCAGCCGGGTCTGCGGATTGAGTTCACCCACATTGTTGGCAAACAGCACCCGGTTGGCCAGATCCAGTGTCCAGCCCTCATCGGTCAGATAGAAACCTTGCTCCTTCAATACTGCCAGCTGTTCCGGGGTCAACCCCCTGGGGGTGCTCTGACAACCCGCCAGCAGAGAGAACAACAGGCCCAGCACAACAGCCTTGATGGAGAGGGATAGTTTCATTGTTATGACTCCTTTACACCTTGACTCACGCCGATTTGGCGGCCTCAACCTCCTCACGGCGTGTACGTTTTGCCAAATACATGGCTTTGTCTGCCAGCTCGCACAGCTCGCTGGCGCGGGTCCCGGGTTGATGGATGGCAAAACCGATGCTGATCCCTGCCACCAGTTGCTGTCCATCCCGCAATACCACAGGATCACTCATCGCCTGCTGAATGCGGTCGATCACCTCTTCCACATCCTGCCCCAGATGCACAGGTGTCAGCAGTATGGCGAACTCATCTCCCCCCAGCCGGCAGACCAGATCTCCGGGGCGCAGCTGATGCTGTACCCGCCGGGAGAGGGTCACCAGCACATCGTCACCGGCGTTGTGCCCCAGGGTGTCGTTAATCTGTTTGAAACGATCGCAATCGAGATAAAGCAGGGCGAACGGGGCCCCCCCCTCGCTTACCTCGCCAATGGCATGCTCGAGGCGAGCTTCGAATAACGCCCGGTTGGGCAACCCGGTCAACGCATCATGGGTCGCCTGGTGGAGCAGACTGGCGTTCTCCCGCGCCTGATGAGCCTGCCAGGCTTGCAGCTCATCCAGCAGGGCGTTGAAATCCTCTCCCAGCTCATTGAGCTCGACGATATCGGCCGGTGGCGCCCGCATTCCCAGGGTGCGCTGTCGACGCACCGAGTGGGCGACCTGTGCCAGTTGTCGCAGTGGCGAGGTGATCGCGACCTGCATCCGCCCGGCGACATAGAAGGCGCCCATCACACTCAACACCAGGCAAACCACCATCACCAGCAGCACCGAGAGCAAGAACAGCAACAGATACTCGCCATGACCGCGCAGCTCTATGGTGGCAATCTGCTCACCGCCCCGCAGCATGGGATAGGTGACCGGTCCCGGTAACAGCAGGCGGGCAAGATAATCTTCGACTGTGGCCAGCGGATTGCTGACGGGACGAACCCATTTAGCGAGCTGTTGACCATTGGCCAGCAAGATACTGGCTTCGGCCACCTCTTCCTTGGCAACGATGCCGCTAAGTGCCTCGCTCGCAGCCTCCTCATCGTGGAACACCACCGCAGCCTCGGCGCTGTAGCTGATGGCGCGGGCCACCAGCTCCAGATTGTGATCGGCGTAGAAGCGTACTACCAGCAAAGCAACCAGTGTAAAAAAGAGTCCCGCCACGCTGACGGCTGTGATGGCGGCCACCAGATGGGTTCGCCCCAGGCTCTGACGCAGGGTCAGACGGCGGGGAGCCGCGCTCACCTGTCGTCTCATGGGACCCCCTTGTCGGCATGGGCCAGCTTGAGCACGGCGGGATGCACCCGCACGCCGCTCAGGGCCAGGGCATCGAGGTTCACTTTAAACCGCACCCGCACGCTGTCCGGCGAGGTCTGCAGGCAGAATACCGAGCTGGTGGAACAGTCGTGGTTGTATTCGCTGATGCTGAGCACAGGGTGCCCCTGCAGGCGGGCAAACAGCGCAATCCGGGTCGGCTCGTCGAGCACTCCCAGATAGAGCACATCGCAGTGATCGCTGATGGCCGGATCGCTCGCCTCGTAACGATGGACTTGCACGGCACGGCCATTAGCCTGACGATCGATGGTAAAGAGGGCACCGGCATATTCGGTCGGTGCCGCCACGCACATGCGCAGCACCGCAGGCTCGGTGGGCCAGCGGGTGTAACTCATGATATCGAGCACCAGCTCCCTGACCGCCGTCGCCCGGCTCTCTGCGGCCGTTTCCGCCAGCGCGCGGGGCAACAGCAGGCCAAACGCAACCAACAGGAGCGCCAGACGGGCAGTTAAACGGGGGGAAAAGAGTAACAGCATGATCGGGAGGTGGTCGCCTTGACAATACCGCAGCTATGGCATTGCGGTTCGGGTAGATGAACCCAGATAGTAAGTTGGCTGACACTGGCCTGACAAGTCTCACCCCGCCATCATCTACCGAGTTCGTGTAAAGAAAACGGAGAGCCCGTCTGGTAACGGGCTCTCTGGTGACAGGCAACAAGACGGAAATCACTTCTTGCTGATGCCGTATTCTCGCAGCTTGTTGGCGATGGCGGTATGCGACACGCCCAGGCGTTTGGCCAGCTGGCGCGTCGACGGGAAGGCGGGATAGAGCCGGGCCAGCAGCTGGCTCTCGAAGCGCTTCACCGCATCGTCGAGATTCCCCTCAAACCACTCGTCGATCAGCGGCATGGTATCGGCCGCCACCGGCAGGTCGATCTGCTCGGGCCCCAGCTCATCCCCTTCCAGCAGGGTCATGGCACGGTAGAGACAGTTGCGCAGCTGACGCACGTTGCCCGGCCAGCGATAGGCGGTCAGGTAGTCGGCCATGTTGCGGGTAAAGCGCGGACGGGGTCGCTGCAACTCGCTGGCAAAGCGGGAGACAAACTGCTGGGCCAGCACCATGATGTCAGCCTTGCGCTCGCGCAAGGGGGGCAGCGCCAGACTGAGCACGTTGAGGCGATAGTAGAGATCCTCGCGGAAGGTTCCTTCGTGCACCAGATCCAGCAACTGCTTCTGGGTGGTGCAGATGAAACGCACGTTGACCTTCACCTCCTGCTCGTCACCGACCCGGCGGAACACCCCATCCTGCAACACCCGCAGGAACTTGGTCTGCAGATGGGGAGACATGTCGCCGATCTCGTCCAGCATCAGGGTGCCGCCGCTCGCCAGCTCCAGCACGCCGCGCTTGCCCTCGGTGTTGTTGCCAAAGGCGCCGGGGGCATAACCAAACAGCTCGCTCTCGGCCACGTTATCGGGCATGGCGGCGCAGTTGAGGGCCATAAAGGGGTGGCTGGAGCGCAGGCTGGCACCGTGACAAGCACGGGCCAGCAGCTCCTTGCCGGTACCGGTCTCACCGACAATCAGCAGCGGCGCGTCCTGCATCGCCAGTTTTCGCGCTTGCGACAGTACCTCTTTCATCTTGGGGCTCTCGGCCTGCAGATGCTCGAAGCCCCCCACTTCCACCGCATGAAGCGCGCTGAAGTGCAGGCCGACCCGCCGGGCAGATTTGAGCACCACCACGGCACCGGCCAGCGCCTGCTTGCCGCGGGCTTCTGCCACGAACAGCGGCATCAGATCTGCCAGATACTCTTCGCCATTGAAACTGAGCTTGCAGGTCTGCGGCTTGATCTCGCTCGCCTCCAGCCAGCGGGTGAAGGAGAAACCCTTAACCAGCGAACCGAGCGCCACGCCGCGCACCTCCTCCACCGGCAAGCCGAGGGTGGTGAGGGCCGACTGGTTGGCCTGGGTCACCTTGCCCTTGCTGTCGAGGGAGAAGACCAGGTCCGGCAGCGCCTTGAGCAGCGCCTCGATTTCGTGGTGCTCTCGCTCGGAAGGCATGTAAGGGATGGTCTTGACGTCGTAGACGCCGGGAATGCGGCGGATCTCCGGCATCAGGTGCTGAAAATCACTGAACTCCAGCTCGGGAAAGTTGAGATAGATGATGCCTGAGGTATCGATTTCGATGCCGCGCAGATCGATATTGTGCTCCACCAGGCGGTCGAGCAGTTCCCGGGTCAGGCCCAGGCGGTCTTCACAGCTGACTTCAAGACGCATTCGGGACACACTTCCTAGCTAACTCTATGAATGAGCGGATAATACAGTCTCGATCCCCCCAGTGCGAGCGCCAGCCCATAAAAATGCGGGCCCGCCCCGCTTTCGCAGGCAGGCCCGGGTCAACCGATGACGCTGGTGTGGGGCGCCATTACCGGAGCAACTGATCGGTACGCGCCGCCATGATGAAGTCGTTGCGATGCAAACCGCCGATCTTATGCATCCACCAGCTGACGATCACCATATCGCTCACTGGATGAGTGGTGGCGTTCACTTCAGCAGCTCATCCGTGCGTGCAGCCATGATGAAGTCGTTGCGGTGCAAGCCGCCGATCTTGTGGGTCCACCAGCTGACGGTCACCTTACCCCACTCGGTCAGAATGGCCGGATGGTGGAACTCCGCCTCCGCCAGCTCGCCCAGGCGGTTGGTAAAGGCCAGCGCCTCCTTGAAGTTGCGAAACGTAAATTCCCGTCGCAGTTGCAGCGCCCCCTCCTCCACCAGCGGCTGCCAGTCGGGAATAAGCTGCATCAGCTCGCGCAGCTCCTCATCGCTCACCTTGGGGGCATCGGCGCGACACGCTTCACACTGTTGGCTGGCCAGTTCGGACATGGGTTACTCCTGCTTGAATTAATGAAAAATTAATGAAAATGAAATAGGGTTGTTTGCTTTTGGTCAGCTCGCCTGTTTGCCAGCGGCAACCTCAAAACGTGGCGGATAGAGGCCAAGCCGACTGGCCTCGGCCAGAGCAGCCATGATCTCCTCCCCGGTCAGCTGGTAGAGATGATCGAGACTCGGCAGCACAAAATAGGTGGGCTGCATGATGTCGATGCGATACGGGGTGCGCAGCATAGTCAGTAGATCGAAGGGTTGCAGCAGCGGCTTGCCGGAAAGGGCATAAGCTGTCTCGCCGATGGAGGAGAGAATGCCGCCACCGTAGATACGCAGCCCGCCAGGTGTCGCCAAGAGGCCAAACTCCACGGTGAACCAGTAGAGCCGCGCCAGAAAAACCCGCTGCTCCTTGCTCGCCTGCTGCCCCAACTGACCGTAGAGGTGGGTGAAGTGGGCAAAGGCCGGATTGGTCAGCATGGCGCAGTGGCCGAAGATCTCGTGAAAGATATCCGGCTCTTGCAGGTAGTCGAGCTCGTCCCGGCGCCGGATAAAGGTGGCCACCGGAAACTGGCGATTGGCCAGCAGGGCGAAGAAGCGATCGAACGAGATAAGCGCGGGCACCGCCGCCACCGACCAGCCGGTCGCAGGCTGCAAGACGGCGTTGATCTCGGCCAGCTGGGGGATGCGATCACGGGGCAGCCCCAGTCTGTCGAGACCGGCCAGATATTCGTTACACCCCTTGCCATCGAGGGCGGCGAACTGGCGTTCGATCAGGATCTGCCAGGTGCCATGCTCCTCGTTGCTGTAGTGGATCACCCCGTCAGCATCCGGCTGGTGGGCGGTGTAGAAGGTTGCCATAGCGGTTCCATCCTCTGGCGCCACATCAGGCGCCTTGCCGTTTCATCACGGCTTCACTGTAACGAAATGGCAACAAAAAAAGCAGCCGACCCATGAGTCGGCAGCCTGAAACAGTTGTAAATAAATTGTGACAACCCGCTAACCAATCCCCACTACAGCTTGACCATGATATGGCGCGGCACCGTGTAATCCTCCAGCGCATAGAGGGAGAGATCCTTGCCGTAGCCCGACATCTTCATGCCGCCGTGGGGCATCTCGGAGGTGAGCATGAAGTGGGTATTGATCCAGGTGCAACCATATTGCAGGTGGCTGGCCACCTTGCTGGCGAGGCTCAGATCCTTGGTCCAGACCGACGAGGCGAGGCCATAGTCCGAGTCGTTGGCCCACTGCACCACCTGCTCGGCATCGTTAAAACGGGTCACCGACACCACGGGGCCAAACACCTCGCGGCGCACGATCTCATCCTCCTGCCGGGCCCCGACAATCAGGGTCGGCTCGAAGAAGAAGCCGTTGCCGGGACGGATCTTGCCCCCCGCCGTCACCTCCACATGACCGCTGCTCTGGGCCCGCTCGACAAAGCTGGCGACCCGGTTGCGCTGTCTGTCCGAAATAAGCGGCCCCATCTCGACCCCCTCCTCGTACTGGCTACCCACCTTGATGGAGGCCACCGCCTCGGTCATGGCGGCGACAAACTTGTCGTAGATCTTGCCCTGGGCATAGATACGGCAGGCGGCGGTGCAGTCCTGGCCGGCGTTATAGAAACCGAAGGTGCGAATGCCCGCCACCACCGCCTCCAGATCCGCATCGTCGAAGATGATCACCGGCGCCTTGCCCCCCAGCTCAAGGTGGGTGCGCTTCATGGTGCGGGCGGCGCTCTGCAGGATCTTCTGGCCGGTGGCGATATCGCCGGTGAGCGACACCATCCGCACCAGCGGGTGCTCCACCAGCGGCGCCCCTACACTCTCGCCCCGCCCGCAGATGACGTTGATAACGCCGCGGGGGAAGATCTCGCTGGCCAGCTCCGCCAAACGCAGCGCGGTGAGCGGGGTCTGTTCGGAGGGTTTGAGCACCACCGTATTGCCCGCCGCCAGCACCGGCGCCATCTTCCAGGCCGCCATCATCAGCGGGTAGTTCCAGGGGGCGATACTGCCCACAACACCTATGGGGTCGCGCCGGATCATACTGGTGTGCCCCTCGAGATACTCCCCCGCCAACGGCCCTTGCAGGCAGCGGGCCGCCCCGGCAAAGAAGCGGAAGCAGTCCACCACCGCGGGCAGCTCGTCGTTGAGCACAGCCAGATAGGGTTTGCCGCAGTTGAGGGATTCGAGCGCCGCAAACTCCTCGGCGTGGCGCTCGACGAGATCCGCCAGACGCAGCAGCAGGTTGCTGCGGCTTGCCGGGGTGGTACGGCTCCACTGGGCGAAGGCGCGCTGGGCACCGTTCACCGCCCGGTTCACCTGTTCGAACGAGGCTTCGGGCACGGCGGCGATCTGTTCGCCGTTAGCCGGGTTGAGAATAGGTTCGGCCTGCCCCTCGCCGGTCACAAACTGGCCATCAATCAAGAGTTGAGTTGAGAGTTTCATGGTTGCATCCTTGCGCACGCGTTGAATCATCATTTGCCACTGCCAGCGACATCATGGGTGTCGCGAGTGAGGTAGTAGGCAAGCAAAATGGGGATAGTGGTGAAGGCCACTATGATGAGGGCCACCACGTTGGTGACCGGCCTGTCTCGGGGACGGATCAGCTCCTGATACATCCAGATGGGCAGCGTGGTCTGCTGGCCCGCCGTGAAGGTAGTAACGATCACTTCGTCAAAACTCAGGGCAAAGGCCAGCATGCCCCCCGCCAGCAGCGCCGTGGCCAGATTGGGCAGGATCACGTAGCGCAGGGTCTGGAAGCCGTCGGCCCCGAGATCCATCGACGCCTCGATGAGGCTCTGGTTGGTGCGGCGAAAACGGGCCAGCGCATTGTTGTAGACCACCACCACACAGAAGGTGGCGTGGCCGATCACGATGGTCCAGAAGCTGAACGGGATCTCCATCAGGCCGTAAGCCGAGCGTAGCGCGATACCGGTGACGATACCGGGCAGCGCGATGGGCAGCACCAGCAAGAGCGACACCACCTCCTGACCGAAGAAGCGGCTGCGGGCAATGGCCCCTGCCGCCAAGGTGCCGAGGATCATGGCCGCCAGCGTCGCCAGCCCCGCTACCTCCAGTGACAGCTGGATGGCACGCCACACATCGGGACGATTGAGGGTCACCTCGAACCACTTGAGGGTGAGCCCGGGGGGCGGAAACTGGTAACTCTTGCTCTCGCTGGTGAAGGCGTAGAGGAAGATAAACAGAATGGGAAAGTGCAGGAACAGAAGGCCACCGATGGCGGCGTACTTGAGCAGACCCGAAGGGCGCTCTCCCTGACTGCTCACTGAGCTAGCTGACATGAAGGCCTCCTTGCTGCCGGTTCAAAGCGATTGATTCAAAGCGCATCAAAAGCCCCCAGTCTTTTCGCAATCGCCAGATAGATGGCGATGATAAGGATCGGCACCAGCGAGAAGGCGGCGGCAAAGGGCAGGTTGCCCGCCGTTCCCTGCTGCATGTAGACCACCTGACCGATATACATGGTCGAGTTGCCGATGATGCCGGGGATGATGTAATCACCGAGGGTCAGCGAGAAGGTGAAGATGGAGCCCGCCACCACACCGGGCAACGCCAACGGCAGGATCAGGTTGCGAAAGGTCTGGGCGGGTGTCGCCCCCAGATCGCTGCTCGCCTCCAGCAGGGATCGCGGAATACGCTCCACCGCCGCCTGAATGGGCAGGATCATGAAGGGCAGCCAGACATAGACGAACACGATAAAGGTGCCGAGCCGCGAGAAGGAGAGCGACGGGCCACCTATCACCGGCAGGGAGAGGATGGCATCGAGCAGCCACTCCAGCCCCATGCTGTCGGCCAGCCAGCTCACCACTCCCTCCTTGGCCAAGATCAGCTTCCAGGCGTAGACCCGCACCAGATAGCTGGACCAGAGCGGCAGCATGATCCCCACATAGAACAGCGCCCGGGTCTTGCCACTGGTGTAGCGCGCCATGTAGTAGGCAACCGGAAAACCGAGCAGGGCGCAGGCCAGGGTCACCAGCAGCGACATGCCGACGGTGCGGCCGATCACATCCAGATTCTCCGGCCGTAGCAGGGCGACGAAGTTTTGCAGCCCCAGCTCGTGGCGCACCTGACCGCTGAACTCGTCCAGCCCGAACAGGGAGTTGGAGAGCAGCATCAGCAAGGAGCCGACATAGATGATGCCGAGCCACAGCAGCGGCGGCCCCAGCAGGATCGCCAGCAGCAGGCCGGGCCGACCATAGAGCAGGGTCGAGAGGCGCCGCAGCGGCCTGAAACGGGCAGGTTCGGGCTGATGGTTCATGGCAAGACTCGCACTGTGAGGGGCACTCATGGCTGCGCCCCCTGATGGGCGCCACTCAGGCGATGGATGGCCTGCTCCGGCCAGCTGAGACTGACCCTGCTGCCACGGGCCAGACGGGCCTGCCCCTCATTGGGGTGGTTGACGATGATCTCGAGCTGCTCCCCGAGATCAACCCGATAACGGACGAAGGGACCCAGATACTCCACCTCGCGGATCTCTCCCGACCAGCCCGGCGCGCCCGCCTCACCGAGCCGGATCCGCTCCGGGCGCACCATCATTTGGCTGCCGTCACCGCACAGCCGTCTGGCCTGCTCCCCTTCGAACAGATTGACGGTACCGACGAAGCGGGCCACAAACGGCGTCGCCGGAGCGTCGTAGATAGTATCGGGCGCAGCGATCTGCTCGATCTTGCCCTGGCTGAAGATGCAGATCCGGTCGCTCATGGAGAGCGCCTCCTGCTGATCGTGGGTGACGAAGATAAAGGTGATGCCCAGCTGGCGTTGCAACGCCTTGAGCTCAAGCTGCATCTGCTCGCGCAGTTTAAGATCGAGGGCCCCCAGCGGCTCATCCAGCAGCAGGATGCGTGGCTGGTTGATGAGGGCTCGGGCGATGGCGATGCGCTGGCGCTGGCCGCCGGAGAGCTGGCTCGGGCGGCGCTTGCCGACCCCGGGCAGTCGCACCAGCTCCAGCATCTCGTCCACCTTGCGGTAACGCTGTGCCTTGGCGACCCCCTTGAGCATCAGGCCATAGCCGATGTTGTCGCGCACATCCATGTTGGGAAACAGGGCATAGTCCTGAAACACGGTATTGAGGTTGCGATCGTAGGGGGGCACGGTGGAGCAGGGTTCGCCAAACAGGCGGATCTCCCCGTCGCTCGGGTACTCGAAGCCCGCGATCATCCGCAGGCAAGTAGTCTTGCCGGAACCGCTCGGCCCCAGCAGGGTAAAGAATTCCCCGGAGGGGATCTGGAAAGAGATGTCGTCGACCGCCTTCACATCGCCATAGTGGCGACTGATCCGGTCAAATTGTACGGCGTTCATGGGGCGTCCTTGTCTGTGCTGGGATGGGCCGGACTCCTGTCCGGCCCGCTTGATTATCCGCTCTCGGCAGTCGTGCAGAGGAGGCGCAGCGCCCCTGCCGTTGGCAAGGTGGCAGCGGTTCCGACCACCTTGCTCACCCCGCCTTAGCGGCCGCCCAGAATGGCGATATAGTCGGAAACCCAGCGGTAATAAGGCACGCAAGTTCCCTGGCTCTTGCACTGGGAGACCGGAGTGCGCCAGAAGCGAACCCGATCGAAGTTGTCGATACCGTTGGTTTTGCACCCGGTCGGGCCCAGCAGGGCATTGCCCTCGCAGGCGGCAGGTACCACAGGCACCGAGCCAAACCAGGCGGCGAGATCTCCCTGCAGCTTGTTGCTCAGGGAGTGCTCCAGCCACTTGTAAGCGCAGGTGAGGTTCTTGGCATCGCTGTGCACCATGCTGGTATCGGCCCAACCGGTCACTCCCTCTTTCGGCACAGTGGTGGCGATGGGCTGCTTGTCGGCGATCAGGGCGTTGGCCTGGAACGGCCAGGAGCCTGAGGCAACCACCCCTTCGTTCTTGAAGTCGTCGATTTGAACGAAAGCATCATGCCAGTAGCGTCCCACCAGCTGGCGCTGCTTGCGCAGCAGATCGAGGGAGGCCTTGTACTGCTCCTCGTTCAGCTCGTAAGGATCTTTGATGCCCAGTGCGGGCTGATGGGTCATCAGATAGAGGGCGGCATCGGCGATGTGGATCGGGCCATCAAAGGCCTGCACCCGCCCCTTGTTGGACTTGCCATCCGCCAGGGTCTGCTCCTCGAACACCACGTTCCAGGAGTCTGGTGCCTTGGGGAACACCTTGGTGTTGTACATCAGGATATTGCCGCCCCACTGGTAGGGCACGCCGTAGTGTTTGCCATCCACAGTGTGCCAGGGGGCATTTTGCAGACGGGGATCAATCTTGCTGTAGCTCGGGATGAGCGCCAGATTGAGCGCCTGCACCTTGCCACCGGCAATCAGACGCAAGCTGGCATCGCCGGAGGCGGTCACCAGATCGAAGCCCCCCTCGTTCATCAAAGCTACCATCTCGTCCGAGGTGGCCGCCGTTTTGACGTTCACCTTGCAGCCGGTCTCTTTCTCGAATCCGGTCACCCAGTCGTAGTTCTTGTCGGTCTCACCACGTTCGACGTAGCCAGCCCAGGCCACAATATTGAGCTGGCCTTCACCCTTGCCGAGCTCGGTCGGGGCAGCCTGGGTCTGGCCTGCCAGCAGCGCCGGAACAAGAGCCAGCATCAGAGGGGTCAATTTCATCATGCACTCCTTGCATTGTGTTGACTTGCATCAGGTGAGGGAACGCCGCCATGGGCGTTAACATCCTGTTAACCAGAAATGAGCTTAGGGGAGTGGCAATACGATGAATATTTCAATTTTTGGTGGCTCAGGTATCAGCTAAATCGATATCGAGTGCAGATGAATCTGATTTTTGGTGGCTACCCCGCAAAAGATGGCTAGCGAGGGAGCGCCTGACGGGCCCGCAACCGGCTCTGATCCCGCGCAATATCGATAAATTCCCGCGCCGTCCAATCCAGCCGAGAACCACGGCGCCACACCAGCCCGATATCGATGGCGGGAATGGGCTCCTTGATGGGGCGCGCCTCGACCCGCTCCTGCTCCAGCGACCAGGGGCGATAGGCAAAATCGGGCAGCAGGGCGACCCCGAGCTGGCTGGCGACCAGACTGCGCACTGCCTCCACCGACGCGGTGCGCAGCACGATGCGGGGGGAGATGCCGTAGCGGCGCAGGCCGCCACCGATGATCTGATCGAGCTGATCGGCGGTCAGCGAGATCATCGGCTCCTCCCCCAGCGCGGTGAGCGAGAGGGTCGACTCGGCGCAGAGCGGGTGGTTGGCGGCCAGCCAGAGCCGCAGCGGCGAACGGGTCAGCAATTCGGTATCAAACGCCTCTTGCCGGATGGTGCGGTTGGTCATCAGGATCCCCACATCCACCTCACCGTTGACGATCTGGTGCTCCAGAAAAGGCTGTTCATCCTCCTTCACCTCAATCTGTACCGCCGGAAAGGCACGGCGAAAACGGCCGAGCGCCTCTGAGAGGTAGTAACCCGCCACCAAGGTGGTCACGCCGATGGTGAGTCGCCCCTGATCCTGCTGGGCCACCGCTTTAAGGGAGTGGCTCGCCTCGGTCATGGCGCCGAGAATGCGGCGGGCGTGGAGCAAAAACTGGTGGCCCTGAGTGGTGAGAGTGACGCCGCGCGGATTGCGCTCGAATAGCGGGGCGCCGAGCTCGGTCTCCAGCTCGCGAATGGCGCTGGTGACCGCCGACTGGGAGATATGAAGCTCGGCTGCGGCACGGCTCACTGAAAAGCTGTCGGCCACGGCCACAAAATAACGGATCTGGCGAAAGGTAAAGTTCATCGGGCATCCTTGCCGATTGGTACGATGAGTGTGATTGGTAAGATTGACTGCCAGCTTAACCGTAAACGGGCGCCTCGCCAAAACCAGGCACTGCTGCCAACTCAATGATCTGCCGATTAAAACCATGCCCCTGTGGCTTGGCGAGCACGACAGGGGCATGGATCATCGCAGCAAGGTGCAGACAGGGCTATCAGGATTTGTTGAGGTACCCCGCCAGCTGGCCGATCAGCCGCTTGCGCAGCTCGCCGAGTTTGGGTTTCTCGTCCGCACACCAGGGCAGCGGACGGCACGCCTCTATGGTGCGCAGGCCAAGGCGAGCGGTGAGCAGCCCGGCCCCCACCCCTTGCGCCGCGCGGGCAGAGAGCTTGGCGGCAAACTCGGCGCCCAGCAAGTCCATCCCCACCTCGGTCACCAGCTCGGTAGCACCGGCGTAGAGCATGTTGCGAAACACCTGACGGATCAGACGTATGCGGCTCCAGTAGCCAAGTTCGATGGCGTAGACATCGGCGATATCCTCGATCATCCGCAGGTTGCGCCACAGCATCAGCATCATGTCGACGGTAGCGAGCGGACTCAGCGCCACCAGCACAGCGGCCTCCCCCGACCATTTTGCCACCCGCGCCTGTGCCAGCTTGTCGCGCTCGGCGAGCACCAGCTGGCTGTAGAGGGTCAGCACTTCCCGATCGCTGTGGCTCTCATCGAGCTGGGCCAGCCAGGTTTGATACCCCTCGCGCCCCTTGTCGCCACTTTTGACCGCCAACCCTTCGCAAAAGGCCTGCCCCTGCCCGACTCCCTGATGGGCCAGCAGACCTTCTGCTCGCGAGCGTACATCCTGACGCCGCTTGAGAGTGCGTAGTCGCAGCCACTCGCGCCCCACCACGCTGGCGGTCCCCGCCGCCACCAGCGCCGAGGCCGCCAGCCAGGCGCTGCCCCAGAGCGGGGTGGTGAGGAATTGATCGTAAAGAAAGGCGCCATACTGGCCCAACGAGAGCAGACCGACCGCCCCCAGCCCCCACGCCAGCAGCCGATGGCGGCGACGCGGTTTGATGACGAGGGCGCTCTCCACCTCGGTGAACTCGTCCAGCTCGTCGAGGCGCTCGAAGCTCGCCTCCTCCAGCCGCTGGGACGGTGCGGGCGGGCGCTCGTCACTGGGCACCGTCAAGGCAGGCTCAAGGATCACCTTGCCCTGCAGCGGTGGCCGCTCTTTTAACTGATCGTTCATCGCATTGTTCTCCTGTGCGCAGCCTTCGGCTCAGGTGCCAAGACCGCACACCGTTATTCGAGGTGATCCCCGAGCAGAAACTCCAGCGCCGCATCGAGCCGGATATGGGGCAACGCCTGATGGGGGCTCATGGGCATAGGGCGAAACGCCTGAAAATCAAAGCCCTGGCTGTTCCACCACTGCGCTGGCGGAATATGGGGAGGCACCTCCCCCGGGAACAGCAGCAGCGATTCACCGCTCAGGCTGGTACCGCGGATGGCGGGGAACTCGCGGCCATTGGCCACCCCCTTGCCCACCTCGGTCGCCTTGATGGCGGCGAGCGCCAGACACTCGGTGGTGATCCCCTCAAAACGAGCCTGACCGCGACCGCTGCGCACCAGATGCTGCAGCAGTGAGACCATGGGCGCATGTTGTTCGGGGGTGACGTGATCGGCCTTGCTCGCCACAAACAGCAGCTTGTCGATACGGGGCGAAAAGAGTCGCCGCCACCAGTTGCTCTTGCCGTAGGCAAAGCTCTCCATGATGCGGGCGATGGCCTGCTGCATGTCGCCAAAGCTGGCCGCCCCGGCGTTAAGCGGCTGCAGGCAATCCACCAGCACGATCTGGCGATCAAAGCCGGCAAAGTGCTGCTCATAAAAACCCTGCACCAGATGCTGCTTGTACTGCTCGAAGCGCTGCCTGAGGGTGGCGTAAAGAGTGCCATCGGCGGGCTCGCCGACAGGCATCTCCCACACCCAGGGGACAAATTGCAGCATGGGGGCACCGGCATACTCCCCCGGCAACACGAAGCGGCCGGGTTGAATAAGGTGCAATCCCAGCTCCTGTTTGCAGGCATGCAGATAGGCGGTGTAGCGCTCGGCAAGCTCAGCCACCGGCCGCTCTTCGAAGCGCTGATCGACCTGCCACCCGGGTATCAGCCAGCTGGCGGCAAGTGCCTGCAGCTCTGGGCGACGAAGCTGCTCGCGCACCTGTTCGCTCCACTGCTCGTAGCTCATCTCAAGGAGCGGCAAGTCGAGCAGCCACTCCCCGGGGTAGTCCACCAGATCCACGTAGAGGGTGGAGATCTCCCCCAGATGCTTGCGCAGGGGATGACGGGTGCGATAACGGATTTCGAGGCGCACTTCGGCCACCCCGCGGGTGGGTTCGGGCCAGGCAGGTGGATCGCCAAACAGGGAGTCGAGGCCACGCTCGTAGGCAAAGGTGGGGATGTGGGCATTGAGCTGCGGCACCCGGCGGGCGCCGAGGATGCGCCCTTGACGCAGGGCATCCCACAACGGCAAACGGCCATCGATGGCCGCGTGTTCCAGCTGGTTAACCAGCGCCGTGATAAAGGCGGTTTTTCCGCTGCGAGAGAGGCCGGTCACCGCCAGCCGAATATGGCGATCCCGCACCCGGTTCACCACGTCGTTCGCCTTGTGTTGCAGGCGAGTCAACTTCTGTTCCAGTTTATTGAGTATCAAGGCTTGATCCGTTCTCCCTTGGTGGTTGCATCCGGCGTGCTCAGCCGTGCGAGAGGTCGACCGCTTATCCACGTCTGGATAGTTGTCGTCGATGGTGGATCATCACAGAAGATTCCACCATCGACATTGAGTGATTTGGCAAGCACTACAGCTTGCGAAATTCCCGCTGCAGGGTGAACTCCCTTGAGGTCACCAGCTTCTCGATCCGCTGAACTCTGGGCTCCAGCGCGTCAAGTTCCTGCGCGATGCGGCCCAGCGCCTGATGAGGGGTGATCCCCGCCTGCCAGCTGCGCGCTTTCATCCGCACCTCGGCAAAGTCGGCATCCTCTTGCGAGTAGAGGGTGACCGGCTTTTTGTCGAGCAGGAACCAGGCAGCGATATAGGCGGTGAAGGTGATGAAACCGGCGAAGATAAGGCCACTGATGGCGAGCAGCCGCACGATCCAGGTCTCCACCCCGAAATACTCTGCCAAACCGGCACAGATCCCGGCTATCTTGCCGCGCTGGGGATCGCGATAAAGGTTACGCCCTTCACGACTGACACTGCTCATACCTTGTTCCTCCAACCGGGTACTTCCGCGTCCAGAATCGACTCCAGCGCGCCCACTCGCTCCTGCATCTTCTCGGTGCGAGCCAGCAGCCCTTGCAGCTGTTCCCGCTCGCTATCGGCAAGACCGGCGCCAATCCGCCCCTTGGCACGATAGTGCAGCACCAGCCAGATGGGGGCCACCACCACCATGAAGACCACCATGGGAACCATCAATACGCCCAGCAGATCTTCCATCTGTTACTCCCCCTGTTTGCCTTCGCTTTTGCTGTCGCCCTGACCCAGCTTCTGGCGCATGGCTTCCAGCTCACGGCTTATCTGATCGTCCACTTCCAGCTCGGCAAACTGCTGCGCCAGCGCCTTGTCGGACTGACCCAGATCGGCGCGCGCTTCCATTTCGTCGATGCGACGCTCCATCCGCTCAAACTTGCTCACCACAGCCTGGCTCTCGCCACGGGCTACCTGGCTCTGCACATTGAGACGGCTGCTGGCCGCTTCGGTGCGAATGGCCATCGCCTTTTGACGGGCGCGGGCATCTTCCAGCTTGGCTTCGAGCTGGCGGATCTCCTCACCCAGCTTCTCGATACCGCTGTCGACCGCCTGCTGCTCGCGGTAGAGGGTCTCTGACAACTCGGTCTGTTTCTTCTTCTCGATCAGGGCGGCGCGGGCCAGATCTTCACGCCCTTTGGTCAGGGCCAGCTCGGCCTTGGCTTGCCACTCGTCGACCCGCTCCTGATGACGGGCGACCTGACGACCAATCTCTTTCTGGCTGGCGAGGAAGCGGGCCAGATTGGAACGCTCCTTGACCAGCTCGTCCTCCATCTCCTGGATGATCAGGCGCACCATTTTCTGGGGATCTTCTGCCTTGTCGAGCAGAGCCGTCAGGTTGGAATTGATGATGTCGGCCAGACGGGAAAAAATACTCATGATTGCACTCCTGTTATTGGCATGGCGTTGTTTCTCCATTGACAATGGCAACTTGTGTGCCAATCTGGAACAAAATTTAACTTGTTGATTTATATGGGGCGGAATAGCCGAATTGCAAGATGCCTCGCGCAAGAGATGATTAAAATCACCAACTTTTGGTAAGATTGACCAGCTTTTACAACTGACAGGGATCACTATGACCACGGCCACGGAAAGCCTGCTGGGGGAATCCAACGCATTTCTCGAGATCATTGAGCAGGCCTCACGGCTCGCCCCGCTGCGCAAACCCGTGTTGATCATCGGTGAGCGGGGGACGGGCAAGGAGCTGATCGCCCACCGCCTACATTATCTCTCGGCGCGCTGGGATCAAAGCTTTGTCACCATCAACTGCGCCACCCTGAGTGAGAGCCTGCTGGAGACCGAGCTGTTCGGTCACGAAGCGGGGTCGTTTACCGGTGCGGCCAAGCGCCATCAGGGCCGCTTCGAGCGGGCCGATGGCGGCACCCTCTTCCTCGACGAGCTGGCCACCACCAGCGCCAGGGTGCAGGAGAAGTTGCTGCGGGTCATCGAGTATGGCGAGTTCGAGCGGGTCGGTGGGGCCAAGCCCCTTAAGGTGGATGTGCGGCTGGTCTGCGCCACCAACGAGGATCTCCCTGCGCTGGCCGACAAGGGGCAGTTTCGCCACGATCTGCTCGATCGGCTCGCGTTTGATGTGATCACCCTCCCCCCCTTGCGGGAGCGGCGGGAAGATATCCTGATGCTGGCGGAGCACTTCGCCCACAGCATGACCCGGGAGCTGGGCTATCCGCTGTTTGCCGGTTTCTCGCGCAAGGCGACCCAGTTGCTGCTGGATTACCACTGGCCGGGCAATGTGAGAGAGCTGAAGAACGTGGTGGAGCGCAGCATCTATCGTCAGGGCAATCCCCAGCTGCCGCTCTCGACCCTGGTGCTCAACCCGTTTGATTCCCCCTGGCGACCACAGGTCACGCAACCTGCGCAAGAGGCCCGAAGCGAGGTACAATCTGCATCCCCCCTCGCCTTGCCACTCGATCTCAAGCAGGCGGTGGCGGAGTACGAGATTAATTTACTCAAGCAAGCGATGCAGCAATCCCAGTATAATCAGCGCAAAGCCGCTCAACTGCTGGCCTTAAGCTATCACCAGTTCCGTGGCATGCTACGCAAATATCAGCTGCTGGATGGCGATAACGATGCAGAACAAGAGTGAAGGAGCGCGGTTGATGCCGACTCCAGCAACACGCCAGCCTTCGCGCTGGCACATTTGTATCAAAACGTGCGTACAAAACCCCTATAAGAACATGGTTCAACAATGAGAATGCTCACACCCTTGCTGCTGGGTATGCTGGTGCTGGTCACCGGCTGCCAGAAGCAACCCGAGGCCTCCAAAACCGGACTCATCTATTGTGCTGAGGGATCCCCCCTCTCCTTCAATCCCCATGTTTCCAACTCCGGGGTGACACTGGATGCCAGTGCCCGTCCGCTCTACGACCGCCTGCTGGAGGTGAACCCCAACACCCTGGCGCTGGAGCCGGCGCTCGCCACCAACTGGCATGTCAGCGAGGATGGCCTCACCTATACCCTGACCCTGCGCAAGGGGGTGACGTTTCACCATACCCCCTGGTTCAAGCCCACCCGCACTTTCAATGCCGATGACGTGGTCTTCACCTATGCCCGCCAGCTTGACGAGCAGCACCCCTACCACAATGTCTCCGGCGGCGATTACCCCTACTTCTACAGCCTGGGGCAAGATCTGCTGATCAAGCGGGTGAGCAAGAAGGGGCCGCAGACGGTGGTATTCGAGCTGAACCAGCCGAACGCCTCTTTCCTCGCCACCCTGGCCAGCGACTATGCGGTGATCCTCTCCGCCGAATACGCCGAGCAGATGTTGCAGGCGGGCACGCCAGCCCTGCTGGATAGCCGCCCCATCGGCACCGGGCCGTTCAGCTTCAAGGAGTATCGCCACAACGAGTTCATCCGCTATCTGCGCCACCCTGGCTACTGGGGCGGCGATGCCAAGATTGAACAGCTGGTCTACGACATCACCCCCAAATCCGCCAAACGGCTGGCCAAGCTGCTGACCGGCGAGTGCGACGTAATGAGCACCCCTTCCGCCAGCCAGCTCTCGGTGATCAAGCAAAATCCGGCGCTGAGCCTCTCGGTCCAGTCGGGGATGAACGTCGCCTTTTTGGCCCTCAATACCCGCAAGCCGCCGTTCAACAACGTCAAGGTGCGTCAGGCCATTGCCAGCGCCATCAATATCGACAACCTGCTGCAGGCGGTCTATTTCGATACCGGTCTGCCCGCCAACAGCCTGCTGCCGACCCTCTCATGGGGGTACAACCCCAGCCTGCCCGAGCGCAAACCCGACCTGAAACGGGCGCGCCAGCTGCTCAAGGAGGCGGGACTGGAGAAAGGGTTCGAGATGCAGGTGCTGGTACAGCCGGACGCCCGCCCCTACAACCCGGATGCGGTCAAGACTGCCCAGCTGATCCGCAGCGATCTGGCCAAGGTCGGGATCAAGCTCAAGATCGTGCAACGGGAGTGGCCGGTGATCGAAAGCCGCCTCACCAAGGGGCAGTACGACAGCCTGCTCTCCGGCTGGATTGCCGACAACGCCGACCCGGACAATTTCTTCCGTCAGCTGCTGAGCTGCTCGGCAGTGGAGCGCGGCAACAACTACAGCCGCTGGTGTAGCCCGGCCTTCGATCAGTTGCTGGATGATGCGGTCACCACGCCCCAGCTCTCGTTCCGGCTGCGCAACTACTACTATGCCCAGACCCTGCTCAACGAACAGCTGCCGCTGATCCCGCTGGCGCACGCCTTGCGTACCCAGGTCAGCCGCAGCGACATCGAGGGGCTGACGCTGATGCCCTTTGGCGGCACCTCCTTCAACCAGGCTCACAGGGAGTAAGCATGCTTCTATACACCTTGCGCCGCATCAACCTGCTGCTCATCACCCTGCTGGCGCTGACCTTTGTCGCCTACCTGCTGGACTATCGGCTGATCGGCAATCAGCTCAGCTTCTGGAGCGGCTATCCCGACTTCCTGCGCCGCATTTTCGCAGGCGACCTGGGGCTCTCCAGCGTCTCCGGGCTGCCGGTGCTGGACGAGATCCGCCACTACTTCCCGGCGACCCTGATCCTCTGTCTGGCGGCGTTCGCCATCTCGCTGCTGGTGGGGATCCCTCTCGGCACCCTGGCGGCCCTGTCACAGGGAAAGACGCTGGATCTCTCCATCATGACTGCCGGTCTTATCGGCTATGCGGTGCCGGTGTTCTGGCTGGCGCTGCTGGTGGTGATGCTCTTTTCGCTGGATCTCGGCTGGCTGCCGGCGTCGGGCCAGATCAGCCTGCTCTACGATGTGCCCCCCATTACCGGCATCGCGGTTATCGATGTGCTGCTCAGCAACGAACCCTGGCGGCAAGCGGCGCTGCACGATGCCCTGCGCCACCTCATTCTCCCGTCACTGGTACTGGCGGTGGTGCCCACTACCGAGGTGATCCGCCATGTGCGCAGTTCCCTCATCGACGTGATGAAGCAGAACTACATCAAGGCGGCGGCGAGCCGGGGCCTTTCCAAGGCGCAGATCGTCTGGCGCCATGGCCTGAAGAACGCCCTGCCGCCGGTACTGCCGCTGCTGGGTCTGCAACTGGGTAGCGTGCTCACCTCCGCCATGATCACCGAGGTGGTGTTCGAGTGGCACGGGATCGGCCGCTGGCTCATCAGCAGTATCGCCCTGCAGGATTACGCCGCCATTCGCGGCGCAACCTTGGTGGTCGCCAGTTTCGTGATCCTGACCAGCGTCAGCACCGAGTTGCTGACCACCCTTATCTATCCGGCACGGCGCAAAGAGTTGTATGCCAAACAAGATTGAACGCGCTCATGGCGTGACCAGGAGCCAGGTATCCTATGCAAGATAAATCGAACATCTATCCCGAGCTCAAGATCCTCTCCCCCCTTGAGCAGACGTGGGCCTCATACAGCCGCAATCCGTTGGCGATGGCTGGGCTCTGGTGCTTTTTGCTGCTGCTGCTCATCACGCTGGTGGGGCCGCTGGTCGTCCCCTACGGCATCGATGAACAGCACACCGACAAGCTGCTGCTCGCCCCCTCCTGGGCGGCGACCGGTAACATCGACTACTTCCTCGGCACCGACGATCTGGGGCGTGACATGCTCTCCCGGCTGGTGGTAGGGGCGCGTCTCACTTTCGGCTATGCGCTGGTCGTAGTGGTGATCGCCATGGTGGTGGGCTCCGCCATCGGTATCCTCGGCGGGATGAGCAAGGGACTTAAATCGAGCGTGCTGCACCACCTGCTCGATACCCTGCTCTCCATCCCCTCCCTGCTGATGGCCATCATCATGGTCGCCATCATGGGGCCGGGTTTTGGCAATACCCTGATAGCCATTACTCTGGCGTTGATCCCGCCCTTTATCCGGGCCACCTACAACGCAGTACATGCCGAGATGCAGAAGGAGTACATTACCGCCAGCCGCCTCGATGGCTCCCCCCCCTTCCGGATCATGCGGCTGGCTATTTTGCCCAACATTGTCGAAACCCTGGTGGCCCAGACCACCCGCACCTTGTCGGCGGCCATTCTCGATATCTCGGCGGTCGGTTTTCTTGGCCTCGGCGCCCAATCTCCCCAACCGGAGTGGGGCACCATGCTGGCCGATTCGAGCGACCTTATCTATCTCGCCCCCTGGACCGTCACCCTGCCCGGCATCGCCATCCTGTTCAGCGTGCTGGTGACCAATTTAGTTGGTGAAGGCATTCGCGAAGCACTCAAAGAGGGGAATGACTGATGCCGCTGCTCGATATTCGCAATCTCACCATCGAGATCGACACCCCGCAAGGCAAGGTCAAGGCGGTGGACAAGGTGAGCCTGACCCTGACCGAGGGGGAGATCCGCGGTCTAGTGGGTGAATCCGGCTCAGGTAAAAGTCTGATCGCCAAAGTGATCGTCGGCATCGAGAAGGACAACTGGACAGTACGTGCCGACCGGATGCGCTTCAACGACATGGATCTGCTGACCATGGCCCCCAAGGAGCGCCGTCGCATCATGGGTCGCGAGATCGCCATGATCTTCCAGGACCCCATCAGCTGTCTCGATCCCTCCGAGGAGATCGGCACCCAGCTAGAAGAGGCAATACCGACCGATTCGTTCGAGGGACAATTCTGGCAGCGCTTCCAGTGGCGCAAGAAGAAGGCCATCGCCCTGCTGCACCGGGTAGGCGTCAAGGATCACCGAAAGGTGATGCGCGCCTATCCCCACGAGCTGTCGGATGGTATGTGCCAGAAGGTGATGATCGCCATGGCCATTGCCAACCAGCCGCGTCTGCTGGTAGCCGACGAGCCCACCAGCGCCATGGAGTCCACCACTCACTCCCAGATCCTGCGACTGCTGGACAAGATGAACAAGCTGGGCAATACCACCATCCTGATCATCAGTAACGATATCGCCGCCATCGCCAACCTGACCGATACCATCAACGTGATGTACTGCGGCCAGATGGTGGAAGTGGGCACCCGGGAGCAGATCCTCGAGACCCCGCATCACCCCTATACCGATGCCCTGCTCAAATCGATCCCCGACTTTGACAAGCTGGTGCGCCACAAGTCGCGCCTCGAGACCCTGCCCGGCGTCATCCCGCCGCTGCAACACCTGCCCATCGGCTGCCGTCTGGGGCCGCGCTGCCCCTACGCCCAGAAGCAGTGCGTGCAGACTCCGTTGATGAACAAGATCAAGGGCCATCAGTTCAGCTGCCACTTCCCGCTGAACATGGAGGAGCCAAAAAAATGATGACCGTTAATGCCCCCATGAAGGAGCCCCGCTTGTGATCGAGCCGTCCCTGTTGCAGGTCAGAGGCCTTAGCAAAACCTACCAGAACCGCACCGGTCTATTCCGTCGTCAGGCGGTGGAGGCGATCAAGCCCCTCTCGTTCGATCTCGAAGTGGGTCAGACCCTCGCCATCGTCGGCGAAGCTGGCTCCGGCAAGAGCACCCTCGCCCGCATTCTGGCCGGCATGATCGAACCCACCAGCGGCGACATCGCCATCGACGGCCAGCTGATGGTGCATGGCGATTACCAGACTCGCTGCAAACTGCTGCGGATGATTTTTCAGGATCCCAACACCTCGCTGAACCGCAAGATCCGGGTCGGCCAGATCCTGGAGACCCCGCTGCGTCTCAACACCGAGATGACCGAGGAGGAGCGCCGCGAGAAGGTGGTGCAGACCCTGCGCATGGTGGGGATGCTGCCGGATCACGCCCTGTTCTATCCGCAGATGCTCTCCTCCGGTCAGCAGCAGCGGGTGGCGCTGGCGCGAGCGCTGATCCTCAACCCCAAGATAGTGGTAGCCGATGAGGCGCTCTCCACCCTGGATATCTCGGTACGCTCCCAGATCATCAACCTGCTGCTGGAGATGCAGGAGACCATGGGGCTGAGCTATGTGCTGGTAGCCAACGATTTGGGCATCGTCAGCCATATCAGCGACGAGGTGCTGGTGATGCACGAAGGGCGAGTGGTGGAGCGCGGCAAGACTCTCAAGGTGTTTGCCGATCCCCAGCATGAGGTGACTCGCCGTCTCATCCAGAACTACAACAACGAATACCGCAAATAGAGAGGCACTGGCCGCCGCCCTTGCCGCTGTTGTCGCCGCGCTCACTCGGCGGGATCAAAAAAGCCCACTGCATGCAGTGGGCTTTCTGTTACCGGAGTCGCGGCTTAGGCTTGCAGCAACAAACGGTTGATGCGGGAGACGAAGCTCGCCGGATCGTTCAGCCCGCCCTGCTCGGCCAGCTGGGCCTGTTCGTGCAGCAGGGTGACCCACTCACCGAACAGCGCCTCGTCTTCAATGGTATCGAGCTTCTTCACCAGCGCATGGTCAGGGTTGAGCTCCAGAATGTACTTCTGCTCCGGTACCGGCTGGCCGGCCGCGCGCATCAGCTTGATCATCTGGGTGCTCATACCGTAGGCGTCGGTGACGATGCAAGAGGGGGAGTCGGTCAGACGGTGAGTGACACGCACCTCTTTCACTGCATCGCCCAGGCTCTTCTTGACCCGCTCAACCAGACCGGCATTAGCCTTCTCGGCCTCTTCTTGCGCCTGCTTGGATGCTTCATCTTCCAGATCGCCGAGATCCAGCTCGCCACGGGTGACGGAGATGAGCTGCTTGCCGTCGAACTCGGTCAGGTGGCTCATCAGCCACTCATCCACACGCTCCCACATCAGCAGCACTTCGACACCCTTCTTGCGGAAGATCTCGAGGTGCGGGCTGTTCTTGGCAGCGGCATAGGAGTCAGCAGTGATGTAGTAGATCTTCTGCTGGCCTTCCTTCATGCGGCCAACGTAATCCTCGAGAGAGACAGTCTGGGCTTCGCCCTCGCCAGCGGTGCTGGCAAAGCGCAAGAGCTTGGCGATCTCTTCGCGGTTAGCGTAATCCTCGGCCGGGCCCTCTTTGAGCACGTTACCGAACTCTTTCCAGAATTTGGCGTACTTCTCGGCATCGTCTTTCGCCAGCTTGGAGAGCATGGTCAGAACCCGCTTGGAGCAAGCCTTGCGCAGAGAGGCAGTAACCTTGTTGTCCTGCAGGATTTCACGGCTGACGTTGAGCGGCAGATCGTTGGAGTCCAGCACCCCTTTGACGAAGCGCAGGTAGGTCGGCATAAACTGCTCGGCGTCGTCCATGATGAAGACGCGCTGTACGTAGAGCTTCAGACCGTGCTTCTGCTCGCGGTTGTAGAGGTCGAACGGTGCGCGGGCTGGTACGTAGAGCAGGCTGGTGTACTCCTGCGCCCCTTCCACCCGGTTGTGACCCCAGAGCAGCGGATCTTCAAAGTCGTGGGCGACGTGCTTGTAGAACTCCTGATACTCCTCGTCCTTGATATCTTTCGGGTTGCGGGTCCACAGTGCCGTGGCGCGGTTGACCTGCTCCCACTCGCCCGGGGTGCCGACGATGGTCTCACCATCCTCTTCGCGATCCGGGGTGCCCTCTTTGAACATCTCCACCGGCACGCTGATGTGATCGGAATACTTGCCCACCACGGAGCGCAGGCGCCAGTCGTCGAGGAACTCGTCCTCTTCGGCACGCAGGTGCAGGATGACGTCGGTACCGCGACCCTCTTTGGTTACGTCAGCGACGGTGAAGGAGCCTTCCCCTTCAGATTCCCACTGTACGCCCTGCTCCGGAGCAGTACCGGCGGCGCGGGAGACCACGGTCACCTTGTCGGCCACGATAAAGGCGGAGTAGAAGCCGACCCCGAACTGACCGATCAGCTGGGAGTCACGTCCCTGATCGCCGGAGAGGTTTTTGAAGAATTCTGCGGTGCCGGACTTGGCGATGGTACCCAGGTGCTCGATCACCTGATCGCGGGTCATACCGATCCCGTTATCGGAGATGGTCAGGGTACGCTTCTCTTTGTCCACCACCAGACGCACACGCAACTGGCCGTCGTTTTCGAACAAAGAGGCATCGGAAAGCGCCTTGAAGCGCAGCTTGTCCGCCGCATCGGATGCGTTGGAGATCAGCTCGCGCAGGAATACTTCTTTGTTGGAGTAGAGGCTGTGAGCCATCAGGCTCAGCAGTTGTTTGACTTCAGTCTGAAAGCCGTGGGTTTCGGCATGAACACTTTGGGTCATGGACCAATCCTCAGAAACATCGGGTTGAACATATGCCCAACCTAGATGGGGACAGGGATCCAAATATCAAGGGGGCGAATGTGCAATCCTGCTCATTCGCCCCCTGTTGGCGTGTGACCGCCGATTTTATGTTCAGTTTTTCGCGACTTGCCTGCCGCCACCCTCCCCTTACTTGAGGCGCTGGCGCCCCATCAGGGAGTGGGAGAGCGTGGTGCCATCCACCAGCTCCAGCTCGCCGCCCACCGGCACCCCGTGGGCGATGCGGCTCACCTCTACCCCGGCGGTGCGGGCCATATCGGCGATATACCAGGCGGTGGCATCCCCTTCAATGGTGGGATTGGTGGCGAGGATCAGCTCGCTGATCGCCTCATCCTTCAGGCGGCGATCCAGAATATCGAGCCCCAGCTCCTCCGGGCCGATGCCGTCGAGCGGCGACAGATGGCCCATCAGCACGAAGTAGCGGCCGGAAAACTGACCGGTCTGTTCGATGGCGGCCACGTCCGCCGGGCTCTCCACCACGCAGAGCAGGCCATTCTCTTCCCGCTTGGGATTGGCGCAAATATCGCAGCGATCGTTCTCGGTAAAGGTGCGGCAGTGGCTGCAATGACCGATCTCGGTCAGGGCGCGAGAGAGCAACTGGGCCAACCGCAAACCGCCGCTGCGCTCGCGCTCGAGCAGGGTAAAGGCCATCCGCTGGGCAGACTTGGGCCCCACCCCAGGCAATACCTGCAGGGCTTTCATCATCTCATCAAGCAGGGGACTGAACTTCATAACACTCCTTACACGGGCCTGCCCCTCGCCACCACCAGGGCCACGACGGGTCAGCAAAACAGGATAACGCCATTGGCGCAGGACTATACCCGAGCCGGCCCATGACTGCCATTTGCTTTGCTGGCCAGCGCAAAAACGCGGCGCTTATACTTGGTCAAAGACAAACGGGTGGTGTAATAAAAGATCGCTCCCCTCATCAGGACAAGGAGGTTAAATGGAGACACAACATATAAAGCCTCTGGTCCGCCGAAATGGACTAACCCTGATCTGGGCCGGGGGGCTTATCACCAGCCTGATGCTATTACTACTCTGGTTGCTTGTGGAAGGCCCGGTGCTCCCGGCCTATATATTGCTACTGAGTGGCATGATGATAACCTTGATAGGCTGGTTCAAGCTCAATGAGCCCCCGATCAGCCTATCCCTATGCCAGCACTCCTTCCACTATCACCACAAATATGGCGGCTGGGCACTGAAGTGGCACAACATCCAGCGTATCGATCAACCCAGAATCCATGTTGGTTGGGATCTCCAGCCCCTGCCCTATATCGGTTTCAAGATAAAACAGTATGACGAGTTTCTGACACTGATCACTCCCAGACTGGCCGTGCATCTGTTGACAGAGCAGCGCCCTGTGTTGCTGCATGCCCTGCATAATGAGCAGCTCCATGGGCAGCCAGTGCATACCAATGACCCCTTACAAGGCATCGACTGGCTGGAAGAGAGTCACTTTTGCTCCCCGCAAGGGCTGCACTACGATGGCGCATTGGCCATGCTGGCTCAACGGATGATTCGCATGCGCCACTTGCTCGGTTATGACCTGTTGATCCCGGTAGGCAGCCTGGATCGGGAACCGGATGATTTCCTCAAACTGCTGCGCCAATACAGGCAGGAGGCGATCGTCTCTCCACTACCTTCATCAGAGCCACACGCTCAATAACCCCCCTGCCAAGTGGTTGTCGCTACGTCCCAGGCACTAAACGGTGAGCTATCCAACGCGGTTGTAACACCCATTAGACGATTGCAGAGAGTGCTGATGAGAACTACCGATTCCCATAACACTAAATACTCATACCCTGAAGTAACCACCCTTCACCATGTGGTGCGGTGTTTATTTGAACAGTTAACTGCCATGGGTCATGGCAGTTAAAGAGGCTCATTTTTCGACATTGGATGCCAAAACGCTCAAGCGCTCTTGGCAACACGTTTTTATTTGTAATGGCTAACCAAAATCTAATTACCATACAAGTAACCCGAATTGCCGACGCACCTCCTACAGCGAATCATCACTTTTATTTAAGCCTTATTTTTTATACACTTAAATACATGTCGGGAGATTATTGGATGGCTTTTCCCTCAGATAACGAAGGATGTCGAGCCGAGTAAAACCAATCAGGAAGCAGAACACGTGTCCTCGAGAAGCAAACAAACCGTCAAGCTTGATGATGTCGCGGCCCTGGCCAAGGTGTCCCCCTCGACAGTCTCACTTTATGTACGTCATCCAGACAAGGTAAAAGCCAATACCGGCCATAAAATTCAGCGTGCCATTGATGAATTGGGTTATGTGCACAACAAAATTGCCAGTCAGTTTACTGCCGGGCGAAGCTCGGCAATGGCAATTATCGTTCCTTCCATTTCCAATATTACCTTTAGTACCTTTGTCCAGCAGATTGAACATATCGTGAGTGATGCAGGTTTTCAGCTCTATATCGCATCTCATGATCACTCAATGGAAAAAGAGGAGCAGCAGATCCGCTCCATTTTACAATGGTCTCCTGCCGCCATAACCCTCACTGGCGCGAAGCACAGTGATACTACGATTCGTATGCTGGAGCACAGTGCGGTGCCTGTGGTTCAAGCATGGCAAATCGGTGAAGCCAGTCCGTTTGTCGCGCAGGTCGGTATAGATCATTTTCAGGTGGGTTACGATGCCGCATCTTACCTGATACGCTCCGGCTGCCATAAAATTGCCTATTTCACGACCCGTTTTAACGATGACGTGCGTGCGCAGAGCCGCTACAGCGGCTTTTGCCAGGCACTTGAGACGGCGGGTATGGATCCCTTGTTGGTCGAAATCCCTTACAGCGACAATATTTACCCCGCCACACGCGAACTACTCATCAAGACACTGCTCAAAGAGCGCAAACTCGACGGCATTTTTGCATCAAACGATACCATTGGTACTGCATTGCTGATGGAGGCGATTGCACGCAATATCCCGGTACCAGAGCAACTATCTATCATCGGGTTTGGCGATTTTCCAGGCAGCGGCTATCTGGCCCCCGTGACCTTGTCCAGTATCAATATCAATATTCACTCTGTTGCCAGCCAAGCTGCATCTATGATGTTGCGGATGGCTCGCGATCCCGATTATAAAGGCGAGATCATTGATGCCGGATTTGACTTGATCCCCAGACAGAGTACCCGGTTTGTTTTGTGACCAAGCCAATATAGTCACACCATGAACCATCACAAAACCATGGCCTTGATAAATAGCCCATAAAGATAAATGCCCCCCATGTATCTACCAGAACACTATCCATTGCGTCAGATATTTTTAAGCAGGGCACCAGTCACTGCCAGCGCTACAAGATTTTGGTTAAGTAATATCGCTGATGAAACACCGGGCACTTTTCCAACGTCATCACGACGGAATAACCCCTCGCTTGGTAAAAAGGCTTTGCTTGAAAACTAAAAGTATCGAGCTGTGAAAAACGGCAGCCGCGCTCTAGGGCAGCCTGCTCCATTGCTGCCAATAACCGGCCTCCTACACCGCGCCCCCGCAGGCTACTGGCCACCCACAGATACTCGATATAGAGCCAGTTACCGTAGGTATGGCCACTGCATCCTCCGGCACGACGCATCTGCTCATCCTGATAGAAGATGGCAAGTGGGCGACGTATCTGTTCACCGACAAACTCACGATTGGTTTTGATCAGGTTGTCTCGTAAAAAATCGATGTCGTCCTGGCTGGGGTTTTGCACAACGTCAAGAGTGTCAATCATGCTGCTCTGCTCCTCTGGTGAAACATAATGGCCGTGAACATTGTCACGGCCATGGGTTATCTGGGTCGCATCCTCTATGGCGAACGCCGGTGCGATTTACGCCAGATCCTTTAGCTCGGCAAACAGCGAAGCCCAGGGACTTTTGGCACGATAGAACACCGGGGGCTGGCCAATCGGTGCAGGCAGAGTGACCCGCTGGCCCCCTGTAAAGCGTTGGCCGCTCCAGACATGCGTCCACTGCTCACCTGCAGGCAGGTAAGTTGTCCACTCACGCACATCCCCTTGGTGAACCGGTGCCACCAGCAACTCTGACCCATAGAGGTATTGATCCTGTATGACGTAGGTCTCGGGATCATGTTCAAAATGCAGCATCAGGGCACGTTGAACCGGATACCCTTTCTCGGCCGCTTCATCCACCAGGCTACGCAAGTAAGGAGTCAGGTGGCAATAAACTCGGGTCATCCGGGCAAAATGCGCCAACGTGCTGCCATCCTGGTCAAACTGGAAATTCTCATCAGGGCGGTTACCTTCGTGGGTACGCATGACTGGGGTAAAGGCAGCCATTTCAACCCAGCGGTCAAACAGCTCCTTGGTTCGACGGTTGCCAAACAGTGAGGTGTAGCCACCGATATCCGAGTGGTGATACGCGTTCCCCAACATACCGGAGGAGAGCGCCCCCGAGATCACCGTAACCAGACCGTCGTGACGGCTGAAATCGACACATTGATCGCCTGCCCACAGTAGCGGGCAGTATTGCTGCACCCCGGTGTAACCGGCTCGCATAAAGAAAAGGGCATCACCGGTTTGGCCGTTCATCGCGATCGCTTCTGCGTTGCACTGGGCCCACAGAGTCGGCCAGGCATTGTGCATCAGCTTGGCATCGACACCGTTGTGCAGGTAGATGTTATCGGTCGGCAGGTACTCGCCAAAGTCAGCCATCCACCCCTTGATCCCCATGTCCAGCATGTTTTTACGCAGCACGGTATCACGGAACCAGGCCATGGCGTCTGGATTGGTAAAGTCGACACAGCCGCAATAGAATTCGCCAAAGTCGACCAGCGCAACTTGACCATCCTTGTCCAGCGCCATATAGCCGAACTCTTTGGCGATTGGAAACAGCTTGCCATCTTCACACAGGTAGGGGTTGACGTAGGCCATGAACTCGATGCCCTGGTCATTGAGCGCCTTGATCCTGGCGGGCAGATTGGGGTAGCGATCCTGATGGTGCTGCCAATCCCAGTCCCAGAACAGGCGCTTGCCAAACGAGGTGACCCGCAAGCCGCACCAGTCTTCACTCCACAGACCCGAAACCTTGATACCATGGTCAAGGGCGTTTTCCAGACGACTGAAGGTATTGACCTCCCCCCCCTTCAGACCAAGGATCGCCCCCTTGTAAACCCACTCCGGCAACCTGGGCTGGCGGCCAAACCGGGCAGACAGTTTTTCGATAATGCCCAGATAGCTCTCTGCGGTGCGCAACTCGATGGCCTGCGGGATCGCCCACACTTGCAGCTCATGAAACCCTTCGTGACGAAAATCGAAATCGGCATAAGCGGTGGTGTCGATATGGCAGCTGTATTTGCGAGAGGAGACAAACGTGGGTTGCGGATAGTTGGTGTGGTAGTAATCCCCACCGGCTTTGCCCATCACATCGGCTTTCCATTTGATCTCGCTGTGGGGATGGCGACCAACACCGGGCTCTGAGGTCCACAACGGAAAGTGACGGCCACGCAAATCAAAATAGGACATCTGCTCGCCACAACCCCAGACATGCTCTTTACGTTCGGCCGGCAATCTGACCCAAAAGCGGTTATATGCCTCGTCCAGTATGGTCGGATAAAGCATCACATCATCGCCATCACACACCACAGCCACCTGTAGCAAAGCCGGGGTCAAGGCATTCGGGGCAAAAACGAACAGGTTGTTGTCAACCTGTTCGATATGAGTCAATGCGACGCGAGACTCGATATAGTCTTCGATATCAAAATTGCCGCGATAAATTTCCATTTTTTCCCGGCCCTTACCTATATAAAACGCCGGGGCATCCGCTTGATGAGAAAATAACAACTGCTGCTGGTGCTGAATCGTTAACGCCTGTGACGAAAATTCGAGTTGCATTGCATAAGCTCCTGTTTAGTCGGGCCATCCCCGCTTGCTCGCAAACACAATAATAGCGCTACGATTTCATTTCAATCGCGTAAAACCCAAACAGCGATCTCGATCACCAATCAACACTCGCCACACGAAAACGTTTGGCTCGTTTGCAAACACCATTTGTAAGAGAATCCTTAACCACCAGCGCAATCTCTCGATCTGGATCCCACTTTTTAACAATCACCCTTGCGCCCGCAATCGCATCGCTACGATTATTGTCGTGCCGGATGGGTTCCACACTATGGAGAATAAAATGGTTGTTCAGGCGCATATCGAAAGCAGACTGCCTTTTAGGGAAAAACTTGCCTATGGCGTCGGCGATTTTGGTTACAACTTTGTATTGAATATCACCACCCTCTACCTGCTTAAATTTCTGACCGATGTAGCAGGTATCAATGCGGCGTGGGCAGGCGTCATCTTTTTGGTGGCGAAAGTGTTCACCGGCTTCACCGACCTGGGCACCGGCATTTTCCTCGACACACGCAAGAGCTTCGGACCTCGCGGCAAGTTTCGTCCGATGCTGCTCTGGACCATAGTGCCCCTGTTTGTCTGCAATATGTTGCTGTTTTGCAATTTTGAGCTCAACAGCGAGACCAAGACTACCCTGTTCATCGTCTGCTTTATGGCCTTTGGCCTGTTCTTTAGCTTGGGCAATGCCAGCTATGGCGCCATGGTGCCCTCTATGACCAAAAATGTTCAGGATCGCGCAGAGCTGGCAGCATGGCGTCAGGGCGGAGCCAACACCGGCCTGTTGTTAGCCACCGTCGGTTTCATGCCCATCGCCATGTTGTTTGAATCCCAGGAGACCGGCTACATGGTGGCAGCCCTGGCCTACACCTCGGTCGGCTTGGCGGCGGTGCTCTTTTGCTACCTCAACGTCAAAGAACACCACACCATCATAGGTAATGACCCTGACCAGATAGTCGAGAAGCCCACCATCAAGGAGGGGCTCAAGGCGGTACTCAAGAACAACCAGTTGCTGGTGCTGGCAGTAGCCAACCTGCTGACCCTCTCCGCATTCAACGTCAAACTCACCGTGCAGGTCTTCTACGCCCAGTACATTCTGGGTGATGTCTCCATGGTCTCTTACATGAGCTTTGTCAGCATGGGGTGCATCTACCTCGGGGTGTTGTCTGTGCCTGCGCTGGTACGCCGCTTTGGCAAAAAACCTGTCTATCTGGCCGGATTGTGCCTGTGGATCTCCGGCGACATTGCCAACTACCTGTTCGGTGGCACCGTCATGAGTTACGTGCTGTTCACCTCGCTGGCGTTCTTTGGCACCTCTTTCGTCAACAGCCTTAACTGGGCGTTTGTCTCAGATACCGTTGAGTACGGTGAGTGGAAAACCGGTACCCGTACCGAAGGCTTGGTCTACTGCGGCATGACCTTCTTTAGAAAGTGTTCGCAAGCTATCGCAGGGTTCGTCCCCGGGTTTGCTCTGGCACTGGTTGGCTACATGCCCAATGTGGAGCAAACCGATGCCGCCAAAGCCGGGATCACCGGACTGATTTTCATCTACCCGGCAAGCCTGGCCATCGTAACGGCACTGGTGATGGCCCTCTTCTACACCCTCAACGAGCAGCGCTATCAAGAGATCATCGCCAGCCTTGGTGCCCGCCGTGTGGCGACCACCCAAAGCTGACTCTCATGCAACTGGCAGCGGCGTGCTGGCCACGCTGTTGCTCTCTTCAAGGATGTGATCCCATGACATATCGCAATGTGGCAAGTGACCGTCTGGCATGGCAGGAAAAGATGGCCTACGGAGTGGGTGATCTCGGCTATAACTTCCTGCTCAACTGCACAACTCTCTATTTGCTGATCTTCCTGACCGATGTGGCAGCCATTCCGGCAGCATGGGCCGGAGCAATCTTTCTGGTTTCAAAGTTCTTTACCGCCTGCACCGATCTGGTGACCGGCAGCGTGCTGGATAATCGTTCCGAGCTCGGCCCCAGAGGTAAATTTCGCCCCTTCCTGCTCTGGACCATAGTGCCACTGGCTCTTATCAACACCGCCCTGTTTACCAGCGTTGAGCTCCCGGTCATCGCTAAAACAGTACTGTTTACCCTGCTGTTCATGATGTTTGGTGCCTTTTACAGTTTTGGCAATGCCTCCTATGGCGCCATGGTCCCGGCCCTCACCAAGCGACTCCAGGACCGAGCCGAGCTCGCCGCCTGGCGCCAGGGCGGAGCCAATACCGGATTACTGCTCTGCTCGGTGGGGTTCATGCCGCTGGTATTGCTGTTTGACAAACCACAGGTCGGCTATAGCGTTGCGGTACTGATTTATTCGGTCATGGGGGCTGCAGCAGTACTCTTTTGCTACAGCAGAGTTCGTGAACGCCATGTGCTGCCATCGGTTGTCAACGAATCGGGGTTTTCGGCAGTACAAACCAACGCACGGACCGTGCTGGCAAACCGTCCGCTGGGCATCCTGGCGCTGGCCAATCTGCTGACGCTAGCAGCGTTCAACACCAAGCTGATTGTTCAGGTTTTTTACGCCCAATATGTGATTGGCGACGTATCGATGATCGCCTACATGAGCTTCATCAGCATAGGGTGTATCTACCTGGGTGTATTGCTGGTCCCCTTTGCCGTGCACCGTTTTGGCAAACTGCCTGTCTATCTGGCCGGCATTGGCGTGTGGATATGCGGTGACCTGCTCAACTACCTCTACAGCGAGAGTGCTCTCGATTACATCCTCTTCACCTCCCTGGCCCTGTGGGGATCCGCTTTCGTCAACAGTCTCAACTGGGCGTTCATCTCTGACACCGTCGAGTATGGGGAATGGAAAACCGGCATCCGCACAGAAGGGCTGGTCTACTGCAGTCTGACCTTCTGCCGCAAATGTTCGGCCGCGCTTGCGGGCCTCATTCCCGGGCTGGTGCTGGCATGGTCAGACTATGTTCCCAACGCGACGCAAAGCACCGAGACCCAAAGCAGCATCGCCAATCTGATGTTTCTCTACCCGATCTGTGCCCTGATTTGCGCTGCTGCCTTGATGTTGCTGTTCTACCCGCTCACTGATGCTCGCTATCAACAGATCGTCCGGGAGCTGGCACAACGCCATGCCCTTGCTTCTCCCCGGAAACCCCATCACCGAATGAGTGAACAATCTACTCCATCGCCTGACACCCCCCCTCTTCGTGCGGGTCAGAATGGCTGAATTTAACATGCTGTTTTTATTGAATTAATCCTTAACCAAATCAGACAAAGAGAGCGCTATTCCTATGTCATTCAACAGTGAAAACCTGGCCAAGCTCGATATCTCGGCGCTGCGTAGCCAACGCTGGTATGCCCCCGACACCATCCGAGCCTTCGCCCATCGTCAACGCAGTCAGCAAAGTGGCTTGAACCGCGACGAATTCATGGGCAAGCCCGTGATCGGGATCATCAATACCTGGAGTGAAATGAGCCCCTGCCATAGCCACCTGCGTGAGCGCGCCGAGGCCGTCAAGCGAGCCGTCTGGGCCGCGGGAGGCTACCCCGTTGAATTGCCCGCGCTGTCGGTCGGGGAAGTATTGGTCAAGCCGACCACCATGCTCTATCGCAACTTTCTGGCGATGGAGGCAGAAGAGCTGCTGCGCCAGCATCCGATCGATGGGGCTGTGCTGCTCGGCGGTTGCGACAAATCCACGCCAGCCCTGCTGATGGGCGCCATTTCGATGGACTTGCCAGTGATCTTCTGCCCCGCCGGCCCCATGTCGAGCGGCAAATGGCGCGGTCATGTCACCGGTGCCGGTACCCATACCAAGAAGTTCTGGGATCAATTGCGCTTGGGGGCCATTACCCAGCATGACTGGATCGAGCTGGAGGGGGCGATGACTCGCTCCATCGGCACCTGCAATACCATGGGCACAGCATCCACCATGACCTCCATCGCCGATGCCATGGGCTTTATGTTGCCGGGGGCCAGCTCCATCCCCGCCGCTGACTCACGACACGTCCAGATGGCAGCCCAATGCGGCCAAATCATCGTCGACATGGTGTGGCATGATCACAAACCTTCCCGCTGGCTGACCCGAGCCAACTTCCTCAATGGCGTAGTGGCCTACATGGCGCTCGGCGGCTCCACCAATGCCGCGATCCACATGATTGCGATGGCCAACCGGGCGGGCATCAACCTCACTCTGGAAGACATGGAGTCGGTGGCACGGGAAGTCCCTGTGCTGGCCAATCTGTTTCCCTCTGGTGATCAGTTGATGGAGGAGTTCTTCTTCGCCGGCGGTCTGATGGCCCAGCTGAAAAAGGTGGAGTCATTCCTCCACCTCGATGCGATCGGGGTCACCAATCGTCCCGTTGCACAGTGGATTGCCAACGCGACCTGTTATGACGACAACGTGATCCGCTCGCTAGATAACCCTGTGGTACCGCTCTCCCGTGGATGTGCATTGACAGTATTGCGCGGCAATCTGTGCCCCAACGGGGCTGTGATGAAATCATCTGCCGCCAAACCCGAACTGCGCCACCACAAGGGCCCTGCCATCGTCTTCGACAGCCATCAAGAGCTCTCGGATCGCATCGATGACCCCGCCCTGGAGGTAACCAAGGAATCAGTGATTATCCTGCGCAATGCCGGCCCGGTCGGCGCGCCGGGCATGCCGGAGTGGGGCAACCTGCCGATCCCGAAAAAGCTGCTGCAACAAGGCGTCACCGACATGGTGCGGATTAGCGATGCCCGCATGTCCGGTACTCACTATGGCACCTGTATCCTGCACGTTGCCCCTGAAGCGGCCATTGGTGGCCCACTGGCACTGGTACGTACCGGTGACCTCATCGAGCTCGATATCGCCAATGGCCGCCTCAACATGCTGGTCAGTGATGAAGAGCTGGCCGAGCGCCGCCGCACGCTAAAACCGGTACACAAAGTTTATGAACGCTCTTATGCCGCACTCTATCAACAACATGTGACCCAGGCCGATCAGGGCTGTGACTTCGATTTCCTCCAGGCTGGCAGCAAAGTGCCCGAGCCCCCGATTTTCTAAAGGAGCAAACAATGAATCCGTTCAAACTTGCGATTACTCAAGGTCCACGCCCACTGGGCACCTGGATGATGACTGGCAGCGATACGGTGGCGGAAGCCATGGCGACTGTCGGTTTCGATTTCTTGGTGCTGGACCAGGAACATGTGCCGGTCGATAGCCTGGATGCGATCCGTATCGATCGCGCCATTCGTGCCAGCAACCCGGCCACCACCCCACTCTACCGCCTGGCCTGGAACGACACTGTGTTGATCAAACGGGCGCTTGATGGCGGTGCAACGTCGCTGATGGTGCCGTTTGTCAACAGTGCAGCAGAAGCCCGCAAAGCGGTAGAGGCGGCCTACTACCCTCCCCTAGGCAAACGCGGCTTTGCCGCGGTGCATCGTGCGTCCGGTTACGGTGCCGAACCCGAATTCGTGCGTAAAGCCCGGGAAGAGCTCTGCCTTATCCTGCAAATTGAGACCCCTGACGCCATTGATGCCATGGAAGAGATGGCCATTGAAGGAGTGACCGGCTTCTTTATCGGCCCCGGCGATATGAGCGCAGCCATGGGCCATATTGGCAATCCCTCTCACCCCGAGGTGCAAGCCAAGATCCGTGAAGGGCTGGAGAAGTGCCAGCGCTTGGGATTGCCTTGCGGGATCGTCGGTGGCAACCCCGAGCTGGTGAACAAATATCAAGAGATGGGTTTTAGCTTCGTGGCGCTCGGCTCCGACATGAGTTACCTGCTGGCTCGCGCCCGTGAACAGCTCGCCGCGATCCGGGGGGAACGTCTGAGCATATCCGGTGGCGAGGTTTACTGATGAAGAGGCTTCACCGCCAAAGCGGCCCGCTTGATCTGGAGCTCATCCCCGAGCTTGGTGGCGCTATCGGCAAACTGACCTGGCATGGCAGGGAGATCTTGCGCTCCCTGCCCGATGGTCAGAACGTCACAGTCAACCAGGGGGGCTGTTTTCCCCTGGTACCTTACTCCAACCGTATTGCTCATGGACGGTTTCACTTCGCCGGATATGATTACGCCCTGCTGCGTAACTTTGGCGATCATCCCCACTCAATTCATGGCAACGGCTGGCAGCAGCCATGGCAAGAAGGGGATGCAGATGATTACTCTGTCGTGCTGACCCTGCACCATGACGCACAGGGAGCATCCGCGGCGCAATGGCCCTGGCCTTATCGGGCAACTCAGCGCTTCACCCTGCAAGAGAATGCGCTGCATATCATACTCACTTACCACAATCTGGCCGATCACGCTGTCCCGGCTGGGCTGGGCTTTCACCCCTATTTTCCCCGTGCGGCGCACGCCGAGATCCAGTTCGACGCAGGCGGTGTGGTACTCAACGACCACAAGTCCCTGCCCACTGGTCTCGCGCCACTACCGACCCAATGGAACTATCGCACTTGGCGCAAACCTGAACCCGCCAGTATCGATAACTGCTTCCATCACTGGAGTGGCTGTGCACGGGTGCGCTGGCCAGATGAGAAGCTGATGGTGACCCTGAGCTCACCCGATGCGCCTCACGCCATCCTGTTTCTGCCGCCCGCCGATCGTGACTTCATCGCCATCGAGCCGGTTTCTCATATCAATGATGCCATCAACAACGGTGGCTTTGGTGACCCTGCGCTGGCCATGGCCACTGTGCCAGCCAATGGGCAGTTGCAGATCTCCATGCTGCTTGAGGTTTCTCACTATGCCTAATCCTGCTCTGCTACTTGCCGACTACCGCGGCCATCTGCCCGAGTGCCCGACCTGGAGCACTGATGAACAGGCGCTCTACTGGACCGATATTCTCGAGCGTTGCCTGCACCGCTATCACCCCGAAAGCGGCGCCATGACGACAATCCCCTTCCCCGAAGAAGTGGGCTGTTTTGCCCTGCGCGAACAGGGTGGCTTTATCGCAGCGATGCGCACCGGGATCTATCTGTGTGATCAACACGGGCAAATTGAGCGTAAAGTCGCCGATAACCCCAATAACCCAGCGCTGGCCCGTTTTAATGATGGCGGTACCGATCAGGCGGGTCGTTTCTATGCGGGCACTTACTGGAGCCCACGAGATTACAACGGCGCCCTGCTATGCCGGGTTGATGCCGAGCTGCAGATGTCGGTGATCCAGTGCGACATTCTGGGAGCCAATGGCTTGGCATTCAGCCCAGACATGCGCTGGATGTACACCACTGATACCCCCAACCGCCGCCTTTATCGCACTCCGTTGGCCCGCGACGGTTCACTCGGTCAACGGCAACTGCTGCGCGAGTTTGCAGCCCGCGCCGACGAAGGGCGCCCGGATGGGGCTGCAATCGATGTAGAAGGATGCTACTGGAGCGCCCTGTTTGATGGCCATCGTATCGCCCGCTTCTCTGCAGAGGGGGTATTGCTGGCCGAATATCCCTTGCCGGTACGTTGCCCCACCATGGTCTGTTTTGGTGGTGAAGACATGAAGACCCTCTTCATCACCACCACTCGCGAAAATATGGACGCCGCCGAACTGGCAGCACGTCCGCTCTCAGGTGCGCTGTTCAGCATGCGTGTTGACATCGCCGGTCTTGCTAAACCCACATTTAAGGAAAACAACAGATGAAAACTATTGGCTTTATCGGTCTTGGTCTGATGGGCGAAGCGATGTCAAAGAACATCGTCAAAAAATTTGATGGCAATGTGTTGGTATTCGATATCAATCAGGAGGCTGTCGCCCGGGTGGTCGATGCAGGCGCCATCGCCTCCCCTTCCATTGCCAGGTTGGCAGCCGATGCGGATGTGATCATCTCCATGGTACCGCGCTCCGAACACGTCAAAGCGGTCTATACCGAACTGCTGCCACACCTTGGCCCCGGCAAGATCACCATCGACATGTCCACCATTGACCCGGCAGTGTCAATCGCCTTATCCCGCCAGGTAGCAGAAACCGGTGCCGTGATGCTCGATGCGCCCGTGGTCAAATCCGTCCCTGCCGCCGTGGCTGCCGAGCTCGGGATCTACATAGGTGGCGACCTGTCCGCCTACAAAAAGGTCAAGCCATTGCTAGCCATGATGGGCAGCAACCAGATCCACCTGGGGGGCAACGGCCGTGGTTTGATCATGAAGGTGCTGCACAACACCTTGGTCGCCCAAATTCAGAACAGTGTCAACGAAATGCTGGCCACCGCCGATCATTTCGGCATCGATAAAGAGAGCTTCAACACCGCCGTCTCTTACGGTGGCGGCAGCAACTTCTATCTGACCAGCAAGATAGGTGCCCTGATCGCCGAGAACTACAACACTGTCTTCTCGCTGGAGAACATGGCCAAAGATATCGGCATTATGAAGAACCTCATGGGAGAAGAAGCGCTGACCCTGCCCGGAGTCGAATTGGTGAATAACATTTACCAGCAAGGCCTGAATAACGGTTTGGGCCGTGAGGATTTCTGTGCCACTTATAAGTTGGTAAAGCAAAACATTCAATAGCTGGCTGATAAAAACCATCGCATGAGGTAATTAATTTACCTCATGCCAATCGCTGTACGATTTAATATCAACTTACCATTGGCGAGTCAATCACTATGCGTATCCACCCCAAAATATGCTTAATCCCTCTTATATGCTGCAACGCAGCTTTCGCGGGCGGTTATTTTGAAAGCCGTGAGGCATTTAACTTTGCTACCGACCAAAATGAGTTATTGTTGCGACTCGGCTATAACTGGGAATCTGGTGCGGGTATTATGGCCAGCAATGCGTATAATACCGATAAACTAGACAAGCTAAAGCACAGTTATAACGAAATTGAAGGGTGGTATCCGCTATTAAATTTAACCACCAAACTCTCGGTCAATGCCGGGGGTTTGGTTAACTCCTCTAGCTCTGGCTCTGGTGGCTCTGCGTATCTGGATGGAAAGTACAACTTTACCGATAACTTTTCCGTTATTGCACGATACCGTTACAATCATCAAAATTATCTAACTACGGATCTTGATGGTTATGGCGATAATAACGATACCAATGAATACGCACTGTATATTGTCAATAAAATAACGCCAGCTTTGACCCATACTTTTGAATCGCACTATTTTTCTCGCGTTAATAATTTCAACAGTGCTAATGGGAAAGATCATCACTGGGAGCTAACCAGTCAAACCCGCTATCGAATCAATCCACAATGGATGCCTTATCTGGAATTACAGTGGTACGATAGAAATATTGCCTATGATGCAGAGGCATACCGGATCCGTATTGGTGTTAAATACTTTTTCTAATGTTGCCAGATGAATTCAATCTATGACTCACGGAGAGCAGTTATGAACTATTCCCAGCAAGTACAATATCACTCTATTGCCGGCAAGGTCGCCGTTATCACAGGTGGCGCCAGTGGCATTGGCGAAGAGTTGGTGCGCGCCTTTGTCAGCCAAGGTGCCAAAGTCGCCTTCCTCGATTTTGATAAATCTGCAGGCGAAGCACTCGCGCATGAGCTCGACTGCCTGTTTCTGTTTTGCGATGTCACCGACCTGACTCTGCTCAAAGCGTGTTTTACGACCATTGAACAACAGCTGGGCAGTGTCGATATCCTGATCAACAACGCGGGCAGCGATGATCACCATAAAATTGAGGATCTGACCGAGGAGTATTTCGAAAACCGCATCAATATCAATCTGCGTCACCAGTTGTTTGCGATCCAAGCCGTGTTGCCAGGCATGGAGCAAAAAGGGAGCGGCAGCATCATCAATATGGGATCCATCAACTGGATGCGGGGCCGCCCCGGGAGAGTCTGCTACTCCCTGTCAAAAGCCGCTATCCATGGTTTTACCCGTACCCTGGCGCAGGAGTTGGGCGCAAGAGGCATTCGGGTTAACAGCCTGGTCCCAGGCGCAATCCGTACCCCCAAACAGGATGCGATGTGGGCGCAACTCGACCCTGCCGCGGTGAACCAGTTTGTCGAACTGCAAGCACTCAAATTCCGTCTCGATGGCTCACATTGTGCTCGCATGGCCCTCTTCCTGGGTTCTGACGAATCCAATGGCTGTACCGGCCAAGATTTCATTGTTGATGCGGGGCTTACTCTGAACTAAGGCTCTGTCCCAAGGCTGTCTGCTTGAAATGATGAGGTTTGAGCAATATCTGGCTGGCATGGCATTCAACCATGCCGGGCAATCCAGAAGAGGCAAATGCTGCAGATATTGCTTGTTTTTATAGATACGCGCTTGGCTAGATGGGACAGGTCTCGATGCAAATGGGGAAAACGCCATTAATCCGAGCAAGAGTGGTCTCCATGACCCTTTCTTACATCTGAGGGTACCGGAAGAAGATCCCACCATCTTCAGAATGATGCGATCAACTGATATGCAAACCACCAACAGTTGAGATAGTCGGGGCGCATAATAAATCATGCATAAAGAAAAACCCCTGCTCTAAAGCAGGGGTTTACTGTTTGGCGGTGAGGGAGGGATTCGAACCCTCGATACGTTGCCGTATACACACTTTCCAGGCGTGCTCCTTCAGCCACTCGGACACCTCACCAAATTTTTGCTCACTGTTTTATGTGCTTGAGCTGCACATTCGCTGGCGGACCATGCCGCGGCGACGGGGCGTAATGTAAGGGATACGATGGCTTTTGGTCAATGCAATTTTTTACTTTTTGCGTTCGTTTGCTCAATATCCGAACCAAGTGACCAAAAATATGCCGTTTCGTATCCCTTTCAATCAATTTACTGCCGCTTCGTGCAAATGTTCACCTTTGAGCGCCTCTTCCAGCGAACCGTAGAATTCCAGCTTGCCGGGCTGCGGCCGCACCTTGGCACGGGCCAGGGTCTTGAGCGGTTGGAACTGCAACTCGGCCACCCGCAACTCGACCCCGGCTTTGGCCATCTGCTTGCCAAAGTGGAGGAAGGCAGACAGGCCGCCCGCATCGAGGATGGAAACCGCCTCCATCTGCAACACCAGCACCTGGTGCCCTTTCACTTGCGCTTCCAGCTCGGCAAAGACCCGTTCGGCCGCGGCAAAGAAGAGCGGGCCGTTGATCTTGTAGAGCAGGCCGTTGTCCGGCACCTCGTGGGCATAGCGCTTGTGCTCGGCCAAATCGTGCAGTTTGGTCATCTTGGCGATTTCACGCATAAAGAGCAGGGAGGCCAGGATCACCCCGAAGGTGATGGCGATGACCATGTCGAAAATGACGGTGAGTGACAGGCAGACCAGCAGCACCAGCACATCGGATTTGGGCGCGCGACGGATCAGCTCCACCACCTTGTGCGCTTCACTCATGTTCCAGGCCACGATGAGCAGCAAGGCAGCCATGGCCGAGAGCGGCAACCAGGAGAGCCAGGGGGCCAGCACCAGAATGGCGGCCAGCACCACCAGCGCATGGACGATCCCCGAGATGGGGGACGTAGCACCGGCACGCACGTTGGCGGCAGAGCGAGCGATAGCGGCGGTAGCGGTAATGCCGCCAAAGAAGGGGGCGAAGATGTTGCCAAGCCCCTGCCCCACCAGCTCGGCGTTGGAGCTGTGTTTGCGACCGGTCATGCCATCGAGCACCACGGCGCAGAGCAGCGACTCGATCGCCCCCAGCATTGCCATGGAGAAGGCGGCAGGCAGCAGCCGCTCAACAGCCGCCAGGTTCCATTCAACTGGCAAACCATCCGGTCCGGGCAAGGCCCAGGGCATCACCAGGGTCGGCGCGATGGGCGGGATCCCCATCCCTTGAGTGCCATCGGCCAGGGTATAGCTGAACTTGCTGCCGATGGTGGCCACATCCACCCCAAAGTAATGGAGGCCAAAACCCAGACCTACCCCGACCAGCACTGCGGGCAGGTGGCCAGGCACCGGCAGACGCAGGCGCGGCCAGAGCAGCAGCACGGCCAGCGTTGCGACCCCCACCAGGGTATCGCCCCACTGCCAGCTTGGCAGGGCGGCGGCCAGCGCTTCGACCTTGCCCAGATAGGTTTCCGGCATCTCGGGCACGCTTAGGCCAAAGAAGTCCTTGATCTGCAAGGTGGCGATCACGATGGCGATACCACCGGTAAAGCCCAGCGTCACTGACGGGGGAATGTACTCGATAAGGCGGCCAAGACGGGCCATCCCCATCGCCACCAGAAAGAGGCCGGAGATGAGCGTCGCCATCAACAGACCACCGACCCCGAACTGCTGGGCGACAGGATAGAGGATCACCACAAAGGCAGCGGTCGGGCCGGAGATGGAGTAGCGGGAGCCACCGGTCACGGCGATCACGATTCCGGCAATGATGGCGGTATAGAGACCGTGTTGCGGCGGCACACCGCTGGCAATGGCCAGTGCCATGGCGAGCGGGATGGCGATGATGCCCACCGTCACACCGGCGATAAGATCACGGCCGAAGCGGGCCATGCTATAGGGTTCATCAATACAGGACTGGCGTAAGGCTATGGCGAGCTTCACGCTATTTAAAGAGGCTTGCTTGTGCATGTATATCGTAATACCAGAAGAGGGAGATAAAGGCCGGAGAGATCCGGCGCCCGATCATCATCAAGGGCCGGCAGGGCTGTCGACGCGGCGATGGTATCCTGCGTAACCTTACTCCAGACGGGTCATTTTTTCGATGGGCAGGATCAATGAAAAGCACTCTGCCCCATGATTTGGCCCATTTACCGCCAAATCGCCGATCTTGACTCCAGCTCTCCCCCTTTTAGCCACAAAGATTACCATTTGAGCCTCACCTGGTTACCAGCACGTTCGCGACATCATGCTGTCATCATCAGGTTGATGCGAACCGAACCCATGCCCCCTGCGCCGGTTGGGGGGAGCGATGGCAAGGGACTGATTGTGCTGAAAATAAACCGCAAAGCGCAACTTTTGGGCAAACAGTCCGAAAATCCGGTTTTCGAGAAATTCGCGGGTTGACACCCGCCGCCCTGGTCATTAATATTCGCCCCGTCTTAACGAGACAGGCAATTCCTCCTTAGTTCAGTCGGTAGAACGGCGGACTGTTAATCCGTATGTCACTGGTTCAAGTCCAGTAGGAGGAGCCAATTCCCTCGTAGTTCAGTCGGTAGAACGGCGGACTGTTAATCCGTATGTCACAGGTTCAAGTCCTGTCGAGGGAGCCAAATTCTAAAGCCCAGCCTTTTGGCTGGGCTTTTTCGTATCTGCCTCAGAAGAGTCTAGAGAAGCCTAGATTACTCATCCCCACACTGGGGGCTGTCACGTCCACAAACAGGTCAATACCACGCCACAACCGAGCATGCTCACGGAGTGCTTGCTGATAGGCCCAAGTGGCGATTGCGGTAGAACGCTCGGCGTCGATGCTCACCAGAGGGGACAGCTCGTCCGTGAGGTACGCCCCATGGGTCAGGATATTCTGCTCGTACCAGGCATCCCTGTGCTCGGGAGCGGCGAGAAAATCCCGTTTGCTCCGGTTACAGTTGGCGTGTGCCAGTACGAAGTTGTGGCCCAAATCGATTGGATAACGACGCCAGGGGATGAAATGGTCTACCTCACCACTCCCGTGTATCGCCTTGTTACAGTAAAAACAGGTTCCCCCCTGCAAGTCCCTCAAAACCTCCCCCACCCGTACCAGCGCCTGACGGCTTGAACCAAATAGAAAATTCTCCAGCCCTACACTTGGGCCAATCAGTGGCTGATTCCCCTTGATGTCGCAGATAAGCTGCAACCAATGCTGTCGGGAGAGGGAGACCACCAGATCGTAAAAGCGGTGGAGACAGTAGAGAATTCCGGGGTTCAGGCAGATATGATCCGCGCCCCTTTGATGAGGATAGAGGTGGCACTCCTCTCGCCCACCCAGGATCTGCAGACGCCACAAGGGCCCCTCAACAAGGATGCGCCGAACTCGGGCAAGAAGAGGCCGCCAGGCGTCGTGCCGACGCAGTGCAGTTACCGAGCGGACCCCCTCTGCACGCAGCCGGGACAACTCCGTTAGCATGATGGCCTGACGACCGCTGCTCTGTTTGAGCAAGGTAGCCGTTTCTCCCGTCGCCGAGTAGGGCAGACTGTGCTGCCAATAAAGCTCCACAAACTTGGTGGCCAGTTCGTCCAGCGTAATAGTGCGCGCCGCGGTCAGATCATGGGTCTCGGTACTGCGCTCAATCGCGATATCTGCAATCCCGTGGAGCAAGGCGCACTTGTAAGTGGCCACAAAATCGCCTTCGGTAAAGATGCGTTGCAGATAGGCAATAAAAGCGAGTTGTTGCTCAGGGGAGGCGTGCATGTTCACCCCCAAGGATCAGACTCTGCCAACTCAAGCCGCTACGCGCCAAGGCATCCTCCTGTGGTTCTGACACATGGAGCAGTGTCATCCCCTCCTCCAATGCAAGCCGCTCCACCTCATCGACAGCTACCGGATACATGGCTCGCTCCCGCATCTCCTGCTCCGAGATAACCAGACGAAGACTCAGTACCAGATAACCATCTGGTGAGAGCAGCTCATGAAGACGTGCCAGCGCCAAGGGACGAGACTCCGGGGGTAGATGCATCCAGACAGCACTGAGCAAAATCAGATCAAAAGTACCGGTCACGCGAGAGAGAGCCGGCATAGCGTCATTGACCCAATCCACTGCAACATCCCGGGTACGGCACTGTCCCAGCGAAGCGAGTGCCTGACTGGGTTCGACAGCGACCACACTGTGGCCCTGATGGAGCCCGGCCAAAAACGCGGCATCCCGACCACTGCCAGCCCCTACATCGAGCAACCGGCGCGGCGCCGCCACGAGCCAAGGCTCCAGCAGAGTGAGCCAGTCGCAATGAACAGTGCGCGAAGATACTTGTTGGTAACGGGCCGCCAATTCGGTGGCGTGGCGCTGGTAGTAGTCGAGGGACACAATGCGTTCCAATCGGAAAATAAAGGGAAATAGTCTCACAAGATCAGTGGGTTGACTATGACAAGGACGACACTTTACAGACATGAACGATTAAGGGGGCAGAGGCATTTACAAAAACGGGATGCCAGCCAAAAGAAGCGCGGCCAGAGGGCTCTGAATGATGCCACCGCTCAACATTTCGGGTAATATTCGTCCAACTCACTGATCTGTTGGCACTTATTATCGCCATGATAGGTCAACGCCAGATGGAGATGGCTATTGATGAACCCAGCTGATGTCGTGGCCCTGTTTGGGGATGACAAGATTCTTTCTTTTGACCTTGAGCTGACCAGGGATGAAAAGCTGCGCCATCTGGGTGCACTCCTGGCTGATCGTGAGCTCAATCTCAAAGGCCCGCAGGATCTCTCCCTCAAGGCGTTAAATGCTCTGGCACAGGGGGCTGAGGTAATCCTTGGCCATAATATTCTCGATTTTGATCTCCCCTGGTTGGCCAAACAGGCTGTACGTCCCCAGTTGCTTCTCGAAAAGCCGGTAATAGATACCCTCTATCTATCTCCCCTTGCCTTTCCCAAAAACCCCTATCACCGCTTGGTCAAGGATTACAAACTGGTTCGGGATACCCTCAATGATCCGGTCGCGGATGCAAGGCTCGCATTGCAGATCTTCTCGGAACAGTTGATAGCCCTGCAAGCCTTACCCCTGTCCCAATTGCAGCTTTATCAATATCTGTTCGACCAGGGAGTCATGGCGCAATTTAACACTCAGGGTCTGTCACTGGTGTTTGCCAGACTGACAGGCCGCCCGCCAGTGCGGGGCTCGGAGCTACCCACTCTCATCAAGAGCATTGCCCATGAGAAAGCGTGCCCCAATCAGCTCAACCGGGTGATTGGTGATGCCCTGCGTCAACCCATGCTGTTGTTACCATTGGCTTATGCCTGCGCCTGGTTGCCCGTGTCCGGCGGGAACTCCGTGTTGCCCCCCTGGATTTGGCGCCGCTTCCCCCAGACCGCAGAAATCATTCACACAATTCGTGAACGTCACTGCGGTCATGCTGACTGCAGCTATTGTCAGGAGAACCACGATGCACGCCGCCATCTGCAGCGAATCTTCGAGCTCGACAACTTTCGCAACCTGCCTGATGGGACACCATTGCAGAAGACCTTGATCGAGGAAGCCATGGCTGGCGTCGCATTGCTCGGCATACTCCCAACCAGCGGCGGTAAGTCGCTCTGCTACCAGCTCCCGGCACTGGTGCGTAACCAGCGAAGCGGTGCTCTCACGGTCGTGATATCCCCCCTGCAGGCACTGATGAAGGATCAGGTGGACAACCTTAAACACAAGGCCGGTATTGAAGGGGTTGCCGCTATCTCGGGGCTGCTGACGCTACCAGAGCGAGGCGCGATTCTTGAACAGATCCGTATGGGGGATATCGCCTTGCTCTATATCTCCCCCGAGCAGTTGCGCAACCGCACAGTCAAACAAGCAATACGACAACGTCAGATCGGTGGCTGGGTATTTGACGAAGCGCACTGCCTGTCGAAATGGGGGCATGATTTTCGCCCTGACTATCTCTACTGTGCCAAGGCCATCGCCACCATTGCCAAGGAACAGCAGGTCCCCATGCCTCCTGTCTTCTGCTATACCGCGACCGCCAAACCGGATGTGATTGAGGATATTTGCGCCCAGTTTCTCGACAAACAGCCCAGACCTCTTCTCAGACTGGAAGGCGGGGTTGAACGTACCAACCTCGAATATGCCGTCGTTGAGTGTCCCGGTCTCAATAAACAGGGCCATATCCTTAACCTGCTCGAGCAGTTCTTCGGTGAGGAAAAGCCCGGTTCCTGCGTTATCTACTGCGCAACCAAGCGCAGCGTGGACGAGCTGGCCGATTTCCTCGGTCAGCAACAATCCCTCCCGATCTCGCGCTTTTACGCCCGAATGGACAGTGCCCAGAAAAAAGCGACTCTCGAACAATTTATCAATGGCGAGATCCGGGTCATCTGCGCGACCAACGCCTTCGGGATGGGGATCGACAAGGATGATGTGCGTTTGGTGATCCATGCCGATATCCCCGGCTCCCTCGAAAACTATCTACAGGAAGCGGGACGAGCGGGACGCGATACAGCACAAGCCCACTGCGTACTGCTGTTTGATGAACAGGATATCGAGAAACAGTTCCAGCTCGAGGCAATGAGTGAAGTCAGCCTGCGCGATATCAAGCAGATTCTGCGCGGAATACGGCTCAGGGCCAGCAAAGGCGGCAAGCAGGAGAACAACCCGCCACTGGTCGCAACCAGTGCAGAGCTCATCAACCAGCCTGAGGTGGAAACCAGCTTTGCTGCCGATGACACCAATGCGGATACCAAGGTCAAGACAGCGATCGCCTGGCTCGAGCGCGCTGGCTATCTGGAGCGCAGCGACAACATCACTCAGGTTTTTCAGGGGCGCCCTCTGTTTGCTTCCACAGAAGAGGCAATGAAAAGGGTAGACAGTCTAAAACTCGCTCCCAAGGCCAAAGCCATCTGGCAAGCGGTTATCCAGGCGCTGATGAGTGCTGCCGATGATGATGGTCTCAGTGCCGATGCCATTGCCGAAGAGGCAGGCCAATACATGGCCGATCACGGAAGTGGAGTTCAGGCCAGTGAAGTGATGCGGGTACTCACCCAGATGGCGGATGTCGGTCTGCTCTCTCAGGGGATGTTACTGACTACCTGGCTTCGCCCCAAAGGAAGAGACAATGCCAAGGTGCTCTGCGGGCAAGTACACAGCATTGAAAAGGCGATGCTGGACACCTTGCGTGAAACAGAACCCGAACCTGATACAGGGCAAGGGCTGATCTTTAACATTCGACTGGTCAATCAGGCCATCAAAGATCTGGGGCATGAGCGGTGTAACCCTGGCTTGCTGCGCAATTTGCTGACCAGCTGGGCCCAGGATGGTCGCTCGGGGGGCGAGAAAGGCTCCATTGATGTCAAATATCTCTCTCGGGATCTTTACCAACTCACCTTCAACCGAACCTGGTCCCAGATTGAGCAGACAATTGAGCAACGCCATCGCGTCACTGGCGCCACCCTCGATTTTCTCTACACCCTGTTGGCAAGCAGCGAAGAGAGTGTCCAGCGCCAAGTGATGCTGTCATTTGCCCTGGAACAACTGGTCAAATACCTGCGAGAAGACATGGATGTGGCTCAGCTAATGAACAAGCGGGAGGCAAGCAGCCAGCAGGAGTGGTTGCTCAAAGGGGCAGAGCGGGCACTGCTCTACCTGCATGAGCAACACGCCATCGTGCTGCAAAATGGTCTTGCCGTGTTCCGAAGCGCTATGACCCTCACGCTGACCGCTGAGCGGCAGCAACAATACAACAAGGCAGACTATCAGCCGCTTGAGCATCACTATCGCCAGAAGGTGATTCAGATCCATGTGATGAATGAATACGCCCGCATCAGCCTGGAGCACTTCAAGAAAGCCAAAAAGCTGGTGACAGACTACTTTTCCATGGAAGCTGACAAGTTCCTCGGTCACTACTTCAAAGGGCGCAACAAAATCCTGGAGCTGGCGACCAGCGAACACTCCTGGAAGCGCATTGTCGAAGATCTTCACAACCGAGCCCAGGAGCAGATCGTTCAGGCACCGCCCGAGCAAAACTTGCTGGTACTGGCAGGCCCGGGGTCAGGCAAGAGCAAGGTGATTATCCACCGCTGCGCCTACCTGATGCGGGTCAAGCAAATCTCCCCATCGCGGATCATGTTGCTCTGTTACAACCATAATGCGGCGATGTCCCTGCGCCGACGCCTGACCGAGTTGCTGGGGCGTGACGGAGCACGGGTCTCGGTATTCACCTTTCACGGTCTCGCAATGAGTCTGACAGGCAATGCGGTGCAAAACCGGACATCCGACGATATCGACTTTACCACCATCATTGATGACGCAATCAAGCTGCTCCGGGGGGAGCAGAACCAGCTCGGTCTCGAATTGGAAGAGCAGCGGGAAAAGCTGCTCGGTGGATTGCAATTTCTGCTCGTCGACGAGTATCAGGACATTGATGAACAACAGTACCAGCTTATCGCGGCACTGGTGGGCAAAAGCGAAGAGGATGAGGAGGCCCGACTGCATCTGATGGCTGTGGGTGATGATGACCAATCGATCTACGCCTTTCGCGACGCGAACGTCAGCTTTATTCGCCGCTTTGAGCACGACTACAATGCCCAGACTCACTTCCTGACCTGGAACTATCGTTCCACCACCCACATCATCGAGACCTCCAACCGCGTGATTGAGCACAATCAGGATCGCATGAAGCGTACACATCCCATCAAGATCGACGACAGGCGCAAGATGGAAGTGGCCGGGGGGCACTGGGAGGGACTGGAGGCAGCACAGGGCCGTGTCATCATCCAGCAGTGCCAGGATGTGGCGCAACAGGCAGCCGAGGTTGTGAGACATATCGCGCTTATCCGTGAGAAGACTCCCACTTGCCCGCTGGAATCTATCGCCGTGCTGGCCCGTAATGGGCTGGAGAAGGAGGAACTGGCCTGGGTTCGCTCGGCGCTGGCAGATGCCGATATTCCCTGTCGTTTTACTCTGGATAAAGAGAACGGTTTTCCTGTGCATCGCTGCCGTGAAATCTTGCGCTATCAGAATTGGCTACAACAGCAAGGTCATGCCCTGCTGACAGCGGAGCAACTTGCAGCCCCTCTCCCTCCACTCTCACTGGCCAACCGTTGGGAGGAGCTACTGCACAATCTGATTGCTCAATGGCAAGCCAGCCAGGGAGAGCACGCTCTTTCTGCCCACCACTTCCTGATGTTCCTCTACGAGTATTTGAGCGAGCAAAAGCGCCAGATCCGCTTCGGTAAAGGGGTATTGTTAAGTACGGTACATGGGGTTAAGGGGGAGGAGTATCGCCATGTGATACTTCTCGACGGCGGCTGGCAACGCGCGGCGGAGCTATCGACCAGTAACCTGGAAGAGGAGCGGCGCCTCTTCTATGTGGGGATGACACGTGCTATCGAAAGGCTGGTTCTCATGGCTCGCCACGATCAACGTAATCCCCATATTCCACTGATCGCCTCCCACTGCTACGTGCAGAGACCTTACGCAACCCGACCGGACAGACAACGTCGTTTTGCCATGATGGGTATGTCGCAACTGGTGTTGGGCTATGCCGGACGCAGTAGCGAGACTCATCGTATCCACCGCCTGCTCAGTCAGATAAAGGTTGGCGATGCCGTGCGTATCGCTCCCGATAAAAACAACAAGCTTCATGTGTATCACCAGAATCACGAAATAGCTCGCCTCTCCCTGCTCGGCGAAGAGACCTGGAAATTCGACATGAATAGCATCCGTGAAGCCCGAGTGATTGCTCTGGTGGAACGACGTAAAGAACAGGAGAAAGAAGAGTATCAACCCAAGATGCGCAGCGAACGTTGGGAGATCCCCATAATCGAGCTGGAGTTATGAACCAAACTGGTAGCCCCCCATGCTACCGGGATAGACCTTCACGACTTGCAGCACCAGCTGTGCCGGTACTGCAATAGGTGATAGTGAAAGCTTGGTGACTTGACGACACGTCGCTGCCAATAGCCTCAATTCAGGTCATAATGTAGTGGTCAACTAAATCCGGACACTTGGTTAGGCCGTTCTTCGGCTTTTGCTGGCGGTATCCCGTCATTGTGGCAATGTGGACGCCGCCAGTTGTAGTAAGTAATCCATCAGGTAATAACTGATATCTCGTTTCGCTTCTCGCAAGCTCATATATCCCATAGCCGGGAGCCACTCTGACTTCAGGCTCCTGAACAGTCGCTCCATCGGGGCGTTATCCCAGCAGTTACCACGACGACTCATACTCTGGGTCATGCGATAGCGCCACACTCGTTGCCGAAATGCCCGGCTGCCATATTGGCTGCCTTGGTCAGAGTGAAATAGCACACCGGATGGGCAACCCCGCTGCTGATAGGCCATCTCCAGTGCTTTGATGGCTAGCTCTGCATCTGGTTTATCTGACATCGCCCAGCCCACGACCCGCCGGGTGTGCAGGTCAAGAACCGCTGCCAGGTAATGCCAACGACCACCTGCCCAGACGTAGGTGATATCGCCACACCACACCTGATTGGGTTGCTGGACATCAAATTCACGGGCCAGCAGATTGGGGATATCCGGTCGTTCAGACTGTGCCACCTTATAGCGGTGTGCGCCCGGCTGTTTGGATACCAGCCCGGCTTCCTTCATCAGGTTACGTACTTTGAATCGGCCAATCTGATACCCCAACTCTCGCATCATCGACATCAAGGCGCGGCTGCCCGCTGAGTTCCGGCTTTCTTTGAACAACCTGCGCAACTCAGAGCGCTGCTGCATACGCTCACGGTTAATCGTCCGCCTGCGAGTCAGATAGTCGTAAAAGCAGGAGGTGGGAACATCGAAAGCGCGGCAGACCAGAGTGATGGGGCTTCCAGCTCCTGGATTTTCTGCAGCTCCGGAGTCAGCGCTTTGCTGATTGGGGTAGTGCCAATTCGTTAGGATTGAAGCTGCTGAACCCAACGACGCAGTACGGTTTCACCGACATCCAGTGAACAGCTGGCTTCAGGGACAGAATATCCCTGGTCGAGCACCAGGGATGCGGCTTCGAGCTTGAATTCGGCAGTAAATGAGCGACGTAATCTTGTCATTGAACACCTCAGGTCATGGTGGCGACTGTACCACCTAAAATGGTGTCCGGGATGATTAGACCACTACATTGCTTATTGGCGGGTGACCCGGATCTGCAGGGTCTGGCGCTCGCTCTGGCTGCCTCGTCCGCCCTGTAGCTGGGTGCCGAGGCTACTCCCCTGATCTGCCGAGCTGGTCGAGAGCTCCCCCACCGTCAGCCACTGGCCTGGGGCCCCGCTCACCTCGGTGGCACTCTGCCCACGATTGATGGTGCCCTGATCCAGCCTCGCCTGTTCGCTGCTCAGCGCAATCTGCACCCGATCGCCAATCAAGGTGGCCGTGGCATAGAGGCCGTTCACCAACGGCATCATCCCCACCACGGCGCCCCCGTTCCATTGGTAGAAAGTCACCGGCTGATAGGAGCCCATCTGCAGCAGCACGGGACGGCCCGAAAGCCCGCGCACCTGCCAGCTGTCGTTTTGGCTGCGCTGGTACTGCTGGGAGTTGCCATCGAGCAACCACTGCCGCTTGACCTCGTCGCGACTGATTGAGCCTCCCAGTTGCTGACCGCTGGCGGCACCATCGACCCGCCACTCGATAAGCAGGCTTTGCGGTGGCTGGTTGATCTGCGCCAGCGTGGCTTCGGCCTCCTGCAGCTGGGCTGGCGTCCCGCTCAGCACCAGCTGATTACCCATGGCACTCACCCCAAGCTGGGGATAGATCTCCTTGAGGGTCTGCACCGCGGCCTGCGCCTCGAATACCGGGATCACTTTCACCTCGGCCCACAGCGATGGGCTCCAGAGTCCCATCATGCAGCCAAGCCACAGCAGCGCCCTGCAGCCAACCTTGCCCATCCGAACCATTACGCTCTCCTCGTTCTCTTTGCTCTTCTCGCTCTCTGTGCTCTTCTCTCTGCTTAAGGCGTAGACCTGCGCCCGCAGCCAACAGCTCAGCCCTATTCCGCTCACTCGTCGATGATGAACCCGGCGGTTGCCAAAAAACAATCGGGAATGCAGCAACTCCGTGATTTCCCACGGTATGAGGCTCTCATTCCACGCCCGTTATCGCGTAAGATAGCGCCATCATAGTTGCCCAAGCGGAATCCATCATGTTGAAACAGTTGTTGTTACTCCCCCTCGCCCTGCTGCTGGGGGCCTGCTCCCTGACCCAGTACAATGTCAGCGAGGCCGAAATCAACCAGTACCTCAAAGATCAGGTCTCTTTTGAAAAACAGCTGGGGATCCCCGGCATCATGTCGAGCAAGATCCGTCTGGATGAGATGCAGAGCCGTATCGGCCGCAAACAAGCGGATCGCATCGAGCTGGATGCCGCTGGCGACCTGCAGGTGAGCAGCCCCCTTGGCAGCCAGCAGATGAAGATCCGCTTTGCCCTGAGTGCCCGCCCCGACTATGTGGCCGATCAGGGCGCCATCTATCTGCGCGACCTTGAACTGATCTCGGTCAAGACCGAGCCGGCCGATATCGGGGCCGCCCTCACCCCACTGCTGCCCACCTTCAATCAGTCGCTCTCCCTGTTCCTGTCGCAGACCCCGGTCTACCGCCTCGACAGCAGCCGCAAGAACGAAGCCAGGATCAAGGACAAGGTTGAAGCCCTCAAGGTAGAGCCGGGCCGTCTGGTCATCCCGTTCAAGCTGCTCTGATCACCGCCGCACTGGCACTTTCAGCGCGCTCAACAGATAACCGTCCTATTCGACAGCGCACATCCGGTTTAACGTGCAGCCGAATGGGGCGGTTTTTTACTTCTCAAGTCCCCCTCAACACAGCATAATGCAGACCATTCTCATTTAGATTCGTCATGAGAAGCGTCAATAATAAAACCAACCAATGGTGAGAAGGGACATGAGAAAAACCGTACTGGTTCAGGCGATCGCCTGCGCACTGATCAGCGGCGCCGCACACGCTGCCGTCAAGGTCGAAGACAAGACATTCAATACCGCCGCCAACATGCTGGCCTATACCGAATTCGAGCTCTCTGGCGAGCCGCTGGCCGAAGCACTGGGGCTGGATCTGGATGTGCTGGATGCCAACCGTGCCGATGAACCAACTCCGTTCGACTTCGCTGCCGGCATCGAATCCTACGAATACTCCGAAGAGGCGATGTACGCCCTCAACTACCAATCCGGCATGGGCCCACATCTGGTGAACGGGCCGCAAAACCTGGCCCGTGGTGGCACCATGGCCTCTCTGGGGCAACGGGTGCTGGCCATGGCCGATGCGGTCGGCTTCCCGGCCGATGAAGTGCCGCAAGGCATGTATCCCCTCTCCCTGCCCTACGCCTCCGCCAATCCGGAGTTTGCCCAGGCCGTCAACGCCACTCCGGTCAATGGCGATCAGATCACCATCAAGACCGCCAAAGGGACCGAGAAAACCGTCAAGACCCAGGTGCCCGCCTACTTCCGCGACTACAGCACCCTGCGCTGGAGCGGCAGCGACAACCTGCTGGTGCCCGCAGCGGTGGGCGGTATCCTGCTCAAAGAGGTGATGTGGTCCCAGGACTTCCTCGGCGGCATGCACGTAGCCGAAACCGATGAAGAGGTAGAAGCCGCCTCCGCCACCATGGATCAGGATGGCAAGCACAAGCTGGGCGTCTCTGCCGCCGATGGCTTCAATGGCATGATGCTGACCGAGCAGTCCATCGACAAGCTGGCCATCATGCAGAACCAGCTTGGCTTCGATGGCAAGCAACTGGGCGCCAGGATCACCCCGCAGTACGATCCGGCCAAGGGCGTTGTCTACTTCCCCCATCAGGTGAAAGTGACCGAAACCAGCAACAACGATGCCGGGGCCATCGGCAAGCTGGAGGTGGTGGATGGCTCCGCCCAGCTGCGCGATGCCTGGATGATGCTGTGGCCGCTCTCCGAGTTCTATGCCTTCAGCGATCAGCGCAGCGCCAACACCAACCAGAACCCGGCCTTCCACGCCGTGTTTGACGGCGCGCCGTTTGCCGCCGCACCGGCTGCCAACAAGGCCAATGACCTGGGCAAAGCGGTCACAGGCAGCGATGCCTTCTCGCTGGCGATAAATCTCTCCAACCTCACCTTCAAGAACCTGGCAGCCCTGCACTTTGATACCAAGGCTGGCACCCTGGTCGACAGCTGGCAGGCAGGCAAACAGGGCAAGCACGTCACCACCTTTGACGCCGCTTACGCACTGGTCGCCCTGCAGATCTTCCAGCGCGCTCAGGACGCGCTGCCGGTCGGTTACGCCGCCGGTGACAATGGCGAGCTGAACCTCAAGACCAAGCAGGGTCAAGAGGCGCTCGACTTGATCCGCAAACAGGCCGATTTCATCCTTGCCAACCTCAAGGGTAAAAATGGTCTGGTGCATGACGGCATCACGCTAGGTGGCAAGCTCGATGCCGGCCACTCCATCGATGCGCAGTTCGCCGCCATCCGTGGTCTGACTGCCGCCTTCCTCGCTACCTCCGATGCCAAGTACCGCACCGCCGCCCGCGAGCTGTTTATCGCCACCGACAAGGCCTACTTCAATGCCAAGGCGGGCACTTGGCTGGCGGGTAAACAGGGTGAATACACTCCCTGGACCCAGGCTGCCATCTCCGGCGCCCTGCGCTCCGCCATGCTGAACCTGCGCAACGAAGGGGCCGAGAAGGCGCCCGAGTTGGAGCTGGCCAAGCTGACCGGTCAATACGTCAGCTGGTTCCGTGGCACCGTCAACGGTGGCATGCAGATGGCCGAGTGGATCGGTGACTCCGGCGAGAACATCATCGAAGGTGCCGGCAGCGACACCGACGAAGATGGTGTACCGCAAGTGACCGCTGCCGGTGGCAAGCACGGCACCGCCATGGTGATGGCCGCTAAAGCAGTGGTTAGCGAGTAATCCTCGCCATTCACCAGCATGAAAAAGGGAGCCAAATTGGCTCCCTTTGCATTACAGCGTCTGACACAGTTTCAAGGGGTTTCCTCAAACCAGCTTGTCCAGCATCTCCTTGGTCACCAGCACAATCCCCTGCTCGGAGCGGTAGAAGCGGCGGCTATCCTCATCGGCATTCTCGCCCACCACCAACCCATCGGGCAGCACACACCCTTTATCCACCACCACCCGGCGTAGACGGCAACCGGCGCCAATCTCGACCCCGGGGAAGATGATGGCCTGATCCAGGGTGCAGAAGGAGTGCACCCGCACATTGGTAAAGAGCACCGAGTTGAGCACAAACGACCCGCTGACAATGGTACCGCCCGAGAACATGGAGTTGATGGTCATGCCGTGCTGGCCATTGCGATCCTGCACAAACTTGGCCGGTGGCGTCAGGGTCTGGCTGGTCCAGATAGGCCAGTTCTGATCGTAGATATCGAGCTCGGGCAGCACGGAGGCGAGATCCATGTTCGCTTCCCAGAAGGAGTCCAGTGTACCCACGTCACGCCAGTAGGGCTTTTGCCCCTCGCGTGCCCCGACACAGGACATGTTGAAGGGGTGCGCAAAGGCCATCCCCTCCTCCACAATGCGGGGGATCACATCCATTCCGAAGTCGTGTTTGGAGTCCTGATTGTGAATATCCTCCTCCAGCAATTGGTAGAGGTACTCCGCCTCGAAGATATAGATCCCCATGGAGGCCAGCGAGCGATCCTCGCAACCCGGCATGGCAGGCGGATTGGCCGGTTTTTCGACGAAGGCGCGGATCTTGCGCTGCTCGTCGATATCCATGATCCCGAAGGCGGATGCCTCTGCCCGCGGCACTTCGATGCAGGCTACCGTCACCTTGGCACCGAGGCGTACATGGTCGAGCAGCATGGCGGCATAATCCATCTTGTAGATGTGATCCCCAGCCAGCACCACCAGGTATTTGGGGCCGTAGTCACGAATGATATCGACGTTCTGATAGATGGCATCGGCGGTGCCGCGATACCAGTGCACCTCATCCACCCTTTGCTGGGCTGGAAGCAGGTCGATGAACTCGTTCATCTGGTAACGCAGGAAGGACCAGCCCGATTGCAGGTGACGCAGCAGACTGTGAGATTTGTATTGGGTGACTACACCAACGCGGCGGATCCCCGAGTTGATACAGTTGGAGAGCACAAAGTCGATGATCCGGAATTTGCCACCGAAATGGACGGCAGGCTTGGCGCGGTTGTCAGTCAACTGCTTCAGGCGACTGCCACGTCCACCTGCCAGCACCAGTGCCATACTCTGGTTCAACAATTGTCGTGCTTTGGCACTATTTTCTGGCTCTAACAACATGATTTACCTCTGCCTTGTTTGATCTGTTTTCAACTCATCTTCGCCTGTTTCGGTACCTGTGAAAGTGGTTTCACTCACATTTAACCGATTTCAATTGACCCTTTTCACCGAGTTGCGAGGAATAGCATGCTTTGCACCGCAAGCTTGGTTAAAATTCCCTCATAAAGCAGCCACTTCAAGGATAAAAAGATGGTTCACAAGCTTGGACGCCCCCTCTTCATGATCGCCACCATAGTGACCATACCCCTGCTGCTCCTGCAAGCAGTTTGGTTGGCCCTTCAGAGCACACCGCTCACTCTGACAGTTATTCTGGCCACCACACTGCTCGGCATGATCCTGTTGTTAATGCTGGCCATGCGCACCATGGACGGCATGGTCCAGCATCAGGAGCTCACCTGGGTCAAGGCCATCAGGAGCCGGGATCCCTCACAGCTTGATGAGCCCGCCTCCCGGGAAGTGCTGCAACAGCTGCTGGAACAGTTCGAGAGTGCCGAACAGAGTGCCCATCGTCAGCTGACCGAACTGAGCAATCTGGCCACCACCGACGAGCTGACTCAACTACTCAACCGCCACGCCTTTCGCCGCGACATGACCGAGTTGCTGCAGCGGGATCAGGACACCCAGACCGCAAGTCTGGTGCTGATCCGCGCCACCGAGCTTGGCAAGATCAACGCCCAGCGCGGCTTCCAGTCTGGTGATGCCTACATCAAGGACATGGCGGCCCTTATCAAGCGGGTGGTGAGCCGCTTCCCGGGCAATCAGGTCTATCGCATTTCGGGGGCTGATTTCGCCGTGCTGGTGCAACCGGTGGCCAATATTCCCCCCCATCTGCTGGGACAGGATTTGAAAGTGGCTTTCGATCACTATCAGGCTCAACACGAGCTGGAGAGCACAGGTTACTCGGGGTTGACCAAGCTCAGCAGCGGCCAGAAAATCGAAGCCGTGCTGGCCAGGGCGGATTTGGCGCTGGCACGCGCCCAGACCGAAACCATCAATGGCTGGGCCATCCAGCAGGATGACAACGTCTCCGATCTGCAGGGACAGCATCACTGGCGCGAGGTGCTGACTGAAGTGCTGGCACAGGAGCGACTCAGCTTCACCTATCAGCCAATCCAGCCCCTGCACCGCAGCATGCTGGCCTACAACGAAATCTACACCCGTTTCAGCGGCAGCGATGGTACCGCCCTGCCCACCGACACCCTGTTTGCCATGGCCCAGCGGCTCGATATGGTGATGCGGCTGGAGCAACTGGTGATTGTTCATATAATGCGTCAATACCGGGCTTTTGGTGCCAATCAGAGTCGCTGGGGAGTCAATCTCTCCCCCAACCTGCTGCAAAACAGCGCCTTCCTGATCTGGCTTGACCGCCAGTTGCTCAAAGATCCCAATACCAGCGCCAATCTGGTGTTCGAGCTGGATGAAGAGCATCTGGAACGCAATCTGACCGGTGCCAAGCGGGTATTTGAACTGCTGCGCCGCAACGGCAGCCGCTCGGCCATCGCCAATTTCGGCAAGGGGATCGGCTCCTTTACCCTGTTTCGCGAGCTCAAGCCCGACTACATCAAGCTGGATCCTGCCCTTATTACCGGGCTGGAGCAGGATCAGACCAACCAGCAGTTTGTGCGGATGATCGTCGATGTATCACATCGGATGGGATGTCAGGTGATTGCTGAGGGGGTAGAACAGCTTGGCCAGAAACAGCTGCTGCAGGGGATGTATGTGGATGGCTTGCAGGGCTATCTGATCGCCCGGCCGCAACCGCTGCGACCGGATATCAGCCAGCTGGGGCTCTTTACTGAGGATGCTTCAGCTTCAACAGGGTCAGAATGATGTCATTGAGCTGGCGATAGCGCTCCAGCTCTTTCTGATCGTAACGGGTCGCCAGCGTGGTGGGGTTGTGGCGATTTTTGAGGTAACGGTTGATTTGCAGGCGATTGAACCCCGCCACCTGATAGACCTGGCCAAGCAGGGTATTGAGCTCATCGTGCTCCAGACCGGCTCTGGCCAGATAGTCCCCATCGGCGGGACTCTCGGTCTGGTGGCTCCACTTGCCAATGCGACCGCTCTCTTGCAGATAGCTGAGCCACTGCTCGATATAGAGCGGTTTGCACCCCGCCAACAGGTTGAAAAAGCCCACCGCATCGCAACGACAACCGCTCAGGAGCACGACCGCCAGCTGATCATCATCGCACTGGAAGGTCACTGGTCCGGCTTGCGCCCAATCCAGCGCCTGCACCCGAATGCTGGCCTTCTCACCCGCAGCTCCCGTTACGTCGAATACAAACATGGCGCTCCTCCCTTGGCAAAAGGTTGATGATGGACCATCCCCCTGACAGGTGCAAAGGCAAATCGGCTTTTAACTCATCAATCGGACCATTCGACCATAAAAAAACCGACACCCTCACGGATGCCGGTCTTTGTCCCGATGGCCTGTGCATTCAGGCCATCAATGGAGGCGCTTTCAGGCGTCCAGCTCAACTAGTGCCTTGGCCAGCTCGATAGGTTCGAGCTCCTGACCTTCAAGATCGGCGTTCCAGTTCGGGCCGACCAGTACATCGTCTTCGTCCAGATCGTTGATCCAGATATCGAGAAACTCTTCCAGATCGATCACTTCCGGCTCGTAATCGGCCCACTCGTCGACGCAGTGCAGACGGGCGTCCTCTTCGGCAGACCAGAGCGGCATCACGTCGGCATCTTCAAATTCGGCGGAGCGGCAGACGACCCAGTCTTCCCCATAGCGCAGACCCCACACCTGACCCGACTCGCGGACTTGTTCGATAAACAGTTGGAAATTGGCGTCAAGGTTGTCGTTAAGCATGCTCATGGGATTCTCTCTTTCTTTCGGGTGCTGCGGCATTGTCGGGCGACAATACGATGGCCAAATGGTGTCGCAAAAGTGACATGGACTCAAGCATATTGGGGTTATTCTGGGAAAAAAGCCGGGATAACCCCCATTTGCCTGCAAAAACGCCTCCCGATGGAGGCGTCTTGCAGATTCAGGAGATCAACGCTCCCAGTAAACCTCTTCCAGGCTGTCCTCTTTCTCAGGCAAACCGCGGGAGAGACGGGGGCTGCTCTGGGCCAACACCTCGTAGCTGACGCGGTTGGCGTATTTGCACACCTGGGCCAGTGAGGAGTAGGTCAGGAACTCGGAGATGTGCTTGGCGGAGTTGGGCACATTCATCCGGTGATAGGAGTTGGCCACCATGTCGTGCAGCACGGCGGAAAGCGCGCCATCCCCTGCCCCGTTGGTGTTCTTGATCTTCTCCGGGCCCCCCATATACGGGGAGATGTGGGAGTAGATGCGGGCCGGTTTACGGCACTTGGCGCGGGCCATCGGGCGGCTGAACTCATACATGTTGAACTCGGGGATAACGCCCGGCAACAGGGTATGAGTGGTCTCGCGCTTGTAGTCCTCGTCGGTATAACTCGCCATGTAGAGGCCGATGGGGCCAGCAGTACAGAGCACCATATCGGCCCAGTCGAGCGCCTTGTCGGCAGCACCGAGCGGATCAGCGATGCCGGTCAGGGCTTCCCCTTCGTCTTCGTTCATCGCCAGCACGGTCACGTTCTCGGCAATGAAGTCGCGCCACCACTGGGGATTTTCGTCGATGACGAAACGGGTGCCCAGGGTCAGCACCACGGGAATACCGGCCTCACGGGCATAACGCACCGCGGTCATGGCCGCCTCTTTCATCGGATCACCATCGTCACCGCGTACCAGATAGGCGGTGATCACCAGTGCAGACGCCCCTTTGATCACATCCTCCGGAATGTGCTGCACATCCAGCTGGTTCATCTTGCCAGCGTTGATACCGAAGCTGCGCTCGCCGCACTCGGTAATGAAAGTGAAGCAACGGCCGATGGGGCCATCCACCGGCTGCAGATAGTCCAGATTGACGCGGGAAGAGGTGTTGCACAGATAACGGTAGGCGTAGCAGCCGATTCGAATATCCTGACTCATCACACCCAGCAGGATGGAGTGGGAATCGGCCAGTACCGAGTAGTTGTGTACCGTGTTGCCAATGGTGCCACCGGCAAACTCGCTCACCACCATGTTGTTGGCCTTGAGCTCGTCATAAATCCGTTCGGCCACGTCGTCATTGATAACGACGGAGTGCCCCTTGCTCAGACCATAACGGGTCAGAAAGTCTTCATCCACATGGGCTTCAATATCAACCAGGGTCTGATCAATCCCGACCACGTAGGCTTTGCCCAGCTCAGTTAACAGGGGATTTTGCGGAACCAGGGGATCGCGTCTGTCGACAGGGAAGTAGTGTTTGGACTTGCGCTGACCGGGAAATTTCATGGCAATGTTCTGTGCTCTGGGGAAAAGAGGGGCGGGATTTTAACACAATCCGCCGCCCCGAAAAGTCGCCCTGTTTAAATAATGGAGTCAGTATAGACAAGGCTGCAAGGAAAAACGTTTGCCTTTTCACCATAAAAAAACCACCCCGTCCGAGGTGGTTCCCTAGCATAAAAAAGCGCCTGTTTTCAGGCGGCCGCCATGCCCTGCAAAAGGGCCAGTACCGAAAAGAGGCCGAGGGCGAGCCAGAACAGCAAGGTACCCAGAAAACGGGGCACATTGGGGGCTTTGGGGATCTGGATGCCGATGGCATGCAGGATGCGGCCGACCAGCAGCATGGCGCCACCGGCATGCAGCCAGAGCGCACCGGCACCGGAGAGCTCGCACAGCGCCATCAGCAGCAGGGTCAGCGGCACATACTCGGCAAAATTGCCGTGGGCCCGGATCGCCGCCAGCAGCTCGGGGGCCTCCCCCTGCCCTATCATCACCCCGAACTGGGCGCGGCGTTTGACCACCCAGAAGGAGAGCCCCAGAAACAGCAGCCCCAGCAGGCCTGCGTATATCAGTGTGATATGTACCATGACTCGACTCCTTGTTTGACTGACTGCCGGTCACTCATGCCAATTCGCGGCAGATGAGCGAGACCATCATCCGGATGTGGGCCTGATCGCTGTTGAGGGCCGGAATATATTCAAACCGCTCGCCACCGGCCTCCATGAAGATCTCCCGATTCTGTACCTGAATTTCCTCAAGGGTTTCGAGGCAGTCGGCCGCAAAGGCAGGGCAAATCACATCGAGCCGCTTGATGCCCGCAGCAGGCATACCGCCAATGGTCACGTCTGTGTAGGGCTTGAGCCACTCCTCCTTGCCAAAGCGGGACTGGAAGCTTGCCGTCCACTGCCCGGCCTCCAGCCCGAGCGCCTCGGCCAGCAAGCTGGCGGTATGGCGACACTGGTGACCATAGGGGTCCCCTTCGTTCTCGTAGCGCTCGGGAATACCGTGGAACGACATCAGCAGGTGATCACCCTGACCGTGCTGCTCCCAGTGACGGCGCACGCTCATGGCCAGCGCCTGAATGTATTCGGGATGGGCGTGATAATCACGAATGAGCCGTACCACCGGCAGATTGCGCTCTCTCTTCATCGCCTTGCCCCAGGCATCGAAGACCGAGGCGGTGGTACTGACCGAATATTGCGGATAGAGCGGCAACAGGATCACCCGGTTGACCCCTTTGGCCTTGAGCGCCTGCCAGCCATCATTCACTGACGGGGAACCATAAGTCATCGCCAGCTCCACCGGCACCTCGACCCCCTCCCGCTTGAGCTCCTGCTCCAGTGCGGCGCGCTGCTGCTTGCTTATCACCATCAGCGGCGAGCCCTGCTCGGTCCACACCTGCTGATAGAGCTTGGCCACTTTGGGCGAGCGCGTCGGCAAGATGATGAAGTGGAGCAGCGGACACCAGAGGTAACGGGGCAGGTCCACCACACGGGGATCGTGCAGGAACTGGCTGAGGAACGCTTTGACGGCAGCGGTGGTCGGTGCGGCTGGGGTACCCAGATTGACCAGCAATATTCCGGTTTTCGTGGTCACGTTGGCTTCCTGTCTATCTGTCATTATGCAAAAAGGGCCCGACAGGGCCCTTCTCTTTATTTATCTGATGGCACGGGAAACAGTGCCGGCAGCAAAGATCAGCCCAGAATGGTGGCAAGCTGCTTGCTGACCAGATCAACCGGCTGGGTGCCGTCGATCTTGACGTAACGGGTGTGGCCCGCTTCCGCCTCTTTGCCGTAGAAACCGATCAGCGGCGCGGTCTGCTGATGATATACATCCAGACGCTTGCGTACTGTGGTCTCTTCGTCGTCGGCGCGGATCACCAGATCTTCACCGGTCACGTCATCCTTGCCTTCCACTTTCGGCGGGTTGAACACCACGTGGTAGGTACGGCCGGAGCCGGAGTGAACGCGACGGCCGCTCATGCGCTTGACGATCTCTTCGTCCGGCACATCGAACTCCAGCACGAAATCAACCACGACACCGGCGTCCTTCATGGCTTGCGCCTGGGGAATGGTGCGCGGGAAACCGTCCAACAGGAAGCCTTTGGCGCAGTCCGGCTGAGCGATGCGCTCCTTGACCAGACCGATGATGATGTCGTCAGAGACCAGCTGACCTGCGTCCATCACAGCTTTGGCTTTCAGACCGAGCTCGGTGCCCGCCTTGATCGCCGCACGCAGCATGTCGCCGGTGGAGATCTGGGGAATACCGTGTTTTTCCATGATGAACTGAGCCTGGGTACCTTTGCCGGCGCCCGGAGCCCCCAACAGAACAATGCGCATACACGCTCCTATTGATTGGTTATTCAAATCTTGCGAAGGCAAAAAAGTACACGGTTTCGCCCGTTTCTACAAGGGTGAGCCACCTGAATGAGCACTTTATCACCACAATAACCGGCTGATCGAACAGGATTTCATCGCAATGGGAAGACGCAAAAATAGCCAGGGATTCAGCATAGAGCGCCAAAAGCAGGAAGGAGGTACGACAGAAAAAAAGATCCCGGCTCAGGGCCGGGAATTGCGCTCAAAAGTAACTACTTGTCGCTCGTAGTAGGAACAGGGCAATAGTAGTTTGCCCCCCTGTGCGTCAACAACTGTCAGATGTGACAGGCAGGCCGCTATGGAACCGGAACTGCGGATCCGGTGAGCAGATTAGCTCGGCTTCGAGCTTGCCAAAGAAGGCTACCCGCTCGCTGATATCCTCCCCTGCGTACTGTTCGGCCAGGCTCAGGTAATCCTGATAGTGACGCGCTTCGGAGCGCAGCAAAGAGACATAGAAGCGGCTCAGCTCTTCGTCCAGATGGGGGGCCAGCTTGGCAAAACGCTCGCAGGAGCGGGCCTCGATATAGGCGCCGATGATCATCTTGTCGACTATGGTGGCCGGCTCATGGGTGCGCACATGCTGCATCAACTGGCGAGCATAGCGGGAGGCCGTCACCGGCCCGTATTCGATGCCGCGGGCCTGCATGATCTCCAGCACCTGCTCGAAGTGGTGCAGCTCCTCCTGAATGAGCCGCACCATGGGAAACAGCAGCGGATTGCGTTCCAGCTCGGCAAAGACGGTGCGATCAGACTCTCCCATGCTGCGTTTGCCCAGGATCTCGGCCTTCTCCGGAATGGCATCCAGCTCGCGATAAAACTCCAGCTTGGGCAGCAGATGGCGCTTGCCCTTGGGCAGGCAGTAGCGGCGCACCAGACTGTGGGCAGTAAGTGCGGCCTTGGTCTCGCAGTTGGCGTGATCGATGAGCAGGGTCGGTAAACGGGCCGGATCCCGCGCCATCTCCACCCACTCATCCGGGGTCTCGCACTGTAAAAACTGGCGCACTGGGGCTAGCAGATCATCCATCTGAACTCTCGTCTCTTAAAGCGTATCGGTCATATATGTTGCCGCCTATGCTAGCGGATCCCGCTGACCATGCCCATATCCGGCAAGATAAGCGGATATTTTTCAAACAGATATCTCCTCCCCCTTCTGCCGGTGTGAGGCAAAAACGACAATGGGGGCCACTGGCCCCCATCTCGCTATCCCATCTGGCAAAACCGCAAACGTTTAACTGCCTTCGTTAAAAATTTCCAGATTGCTGGTGCCTTCCTGCCATTCACGCACCGCTTTGGTGTCATCGTTGCGCAGGGCGTTGAGGTGATCCAGATAGGACTGGTCCACGTCGGAGGTGACGTAGTGACCATTGAACACCGAGGTCTCGAAGTGACGCAGATCCGGGTTGATCTCCCGCACGGCGGCTTCCAGATCTTCCAGATCCTGGAAAATCAGGCCGTCAGCGCCAATCAGCTTGCACACCTCTTCTACTTCACGGCCGTGGGCGATCAGCTCGTTGGCGGTGGGCATGTCGATGCCATAGACGTTGGGGAAGCGAATTTCCGGCGCCGCCGAGGCGAAGTAGACCTTGGCTGCCCCCGCTTCACGGGCCATCTGGATGATCTGCTCGGACGTGGTACCACGCACGATGGAATCATCCACCAGCAACACCTTCTTGCCCTTGAATTCGGAGCTGATGGCGTTGAGTTTGCGGCGCACTGACTTCTTACGCTGGGTCTGGCCCGGCATGATGAAGGTACGGCCGATGTAGCGGTTCTTCACGAAGCCCTGACGGTATGGCAGATCCAGGGTGTGAGCGATCTCCAGCGCCACGTCACAGGAGGTCTCGGGGATGGGGATAACCACATCGACGTCGAGATCTTCCCACTCGCGGGCAATCTTCTGACCCAGCTTGCGACCCATGTTGAGGCGGGCGGCGTAGACCGAGACCTTGTCGATGCACGAATCGGGACGAGCGAAGTAGACGTATTCGAAGATGCAGGAGCTCATCTGCGGGTTCTCCGCACACTGCTCGGAGAAGAGCTGGCCCTGCTCGGTGATGTAGATGGCTTCACCCGGCGCAATATCCCGTACCGTCTCGAAACCGATGGCGTCGAGTGCCACGCTCTCGGAGGCGAGCATGTACTCCACCTGGCCCTGCTCGTCCTGACGACGACCGAGGATCAGCGGGCGAATGCCGTTGGGATCACGAAAACCGATGAGACCATGACCAATCACCAAGGAGACCACCGCATAAGCGCCGCGGATCTGCTGATGGGTTCTGCGCACCGCGGCGAAGATATCTTCGGGGCGCAACGCCATCTTGTCACAACGATCCAGCTCGTGGGCCAGCACGTTCAGCAGCACTTCCGAGTCGGAGGTGGTGTTGATGTGACGGCGGGCGACCTTGAACTGCTGCTCCTTGAGCTCCTTGGCGTTGGTGAGGTTGCCGTTATGGGCCAGCACCATGCCGTAGGGCGAGTTCACATAAAAAGGTTGGGCTTCAGCGGCACTTGAGCTACCTGCGGTGGGATATCTGACATGACCTATGCCGATGTTCCCTTGCAAACGCTGCATGTGGCGCACTTCAAACACGTCCTTCACCAGGCCATTGGCCTTGCGTTGCCGGAAGTTTCCACTATCAATGGTCACGATCCCGGCGGCATCCTGTCCCCTGTGCTGCAACACCGTCAAGGCGTCGTAGAGGGCCTGATTGACGGGGGTGGTGCCAACTATACCGACAATACCACACATGTCTTTGCTACCTCGAAGTCACTATACCTGTTTAAGAAAACTGGATGAGTTCAACATGAACCCGAAAAACCACTGGATCACCGGCTTGAACTCCGGCACCAGCTTGGACGCCACCCACCAGTCGCTCTGGGAGAGGCTGGTGAAGGTATCCATGAAAAAAAGCAGGGCACTGACGATCAGCACCCCGCGAATTGCACCGAAGCAGACCCCCAGCACCCGATCGGTACCGGAGAGACCCGTCTTGTCCACCAACAGGCCCACCACATAGTTGACCACACTGCCGAGGATCAGGGTCGCCACAAACAGCGCCGCGATGGCCAGACCGTTGCGAACCAGCGCGTCGGAGAAGGAGGTGAAATAGACGGCGAGATCGGGATAGAAATGGCTGGCAATAAAGAAGGCAACGAACCAGGTGACAAGAGACATGGCCTCCTTGACGAAGCCGCGCACCAGACTGATGAGAGCAGAGAAACCGACGATGCCGATGATGGCGTAATCAATCCAGACCATAGAAAAAGATGTCCTGCGAAATTGCGGCGCAGTCTAACAAAAACGATTGCGCATTGCTTGATAAAAATGTGTTAACTGTTCAAAGCGGCGCCGAAAAGCTGCATTTTTTTCAGCACTAAAACGATTGTTCGGCGCCAGAATGCACAACGCCATGGCAATGCCATGGCGTTGTGGTCAGCTGCGTGAGCTTACCCGATGTGGGTCAGGCCACCCATGTGAGCTTACCCGATGTGGGTCAGGCCACCCATGTAGGATTGCAGCGCGGCCGGAATGGCGATACGACCATCTGCCTGCTGGTAGTTCTCAAGCACAGCGACCAAGGTACGACCCACAGCCAGACCTGAGCCATTCAAGGTGTGAATGAGCTGCGGCTTGCCATCGACACGCACGCGAGCCTGCATGCGGCGCGCCTGGAAGTCGGTGCAGTTGGAGACGGAGGAGATCTCGCGGTAAGTGTTCTGGGCCGGCAGCCACACTTCCAGATCGTAGGTTTTGGAAGCGCAGAAGCCCATGTCACCGGTAGAGAGCGCCATCACGCGATACGGCAGCTCCAGCAGTTGCAGCACCTTCTCGGCGTGACCGACCATCTCCTCCAGCGCATCCCAGGATTTCTCCGGGTGAACCAGCTGTACCATCTCGACCTTGTCGAACTGGTGCATACGGATGAGGCCGCGGGTATCACGACCGTAGGAACCGGCTTCAGAGCGGAAGCAGGGGCTGTGGGCGGTCATCTTGATCGGCAGCTCTTGCGCGTCAAAGATCTCGTCACGGGCCATGTTGGTGAGCGGCACTTCGGAGGTCGGGATCAGGGAGAACTTGCGTACCTTGCCCTCTTCTTCCCCTTCACCTTCGATACCGGTGTTGAACAGGTCTTGAGCAAATTTCGGCAACTGGCCGGTGCCATAGAGGCTGTCCGGGTTCACCAGATAGGGCACGTAGCATTCGGTGTAACCGTGCTGCTGGGTGTGCAGATCCAGCATGAACTGAGCCAGGGCACGGTGCAGACGGGCAATCTGACCCTTCATCACCACAAAACGGGTACCGGAGAGTTTGACGCCATTCTTGAAGTCAACGCCCTTGGCCGCTTCGCCCAGATCGATGTGATCGCGTACCGGGAAGCTGAACTCACGCGGGGTACCCCAACGGCGCACTTCCACGTTGTCGTTCTCGTCACGGCCCACCGGAGTGGTCTCGCTCGGCAGGTTGGGGATGGCGTCGGCAATGGCTTTCAGCTGGGCCAGCAGGGCATCCAGCTCGACCTTGCTGGTTTCCAGCTCGTCGTTGATTTTGGTCACTTCGGCCTTGAGCGGGGCAACATCTTCACCACGACGGGCAGCTTCACCGATGGATTTGGAGCGGGCGTTGCGCTCGGCCTGCAGCTCCTGGGTACGGGACTGCAGATCCTTGCGTTTCTCTTCCAGAGCGTTGACAGCCGCTACGTCCAGAACGTAGCCACGTGTCGCCAGACGAGCGGCAGCCTCTTCGATATCGCTGCGCAGATATTTGGGATCCAGCATGGTTTACCTACTTTTTTAAAATGGGATCTGGGCCTGAGTCATCATGACGGGCTGGGAAACAGATCCGGAAGTTAACATCGGTTGGCGCACCCCAATCGTCTTCAGAATCGGGCCTTAACTATCACAGGCCTTCGAGATCAAGAAGATGGCGCAAGGCCAAGACAAGCGGGGTCAGACGGGCAGTGTAGCAGACCGCCCCCCCGCCCGAACAGGGACTATTTGTGTCGTTTTTACCGACTTTGGCACGCAAACCGTCCTGCATATTCAAACGCCTGACCAATTTTCAGCCACGCGGGGTAACAAAGGGGCTATTTGCCCCGTTGCTGCGGACTTTGCCTGTCCAGCTCATGGAGGTAATCAAGCTTCTGGCCAATCTGCTTTTCAAGGCCGCGATCGGTGGGCTGGTAGTACTGCTTGCCCGCAAGCTCAGGCGGAAAATACTGCTCGCCAGCGGCATAGGCGCCCGGCTCGTCATGGGCATAGCGATACTCGGCGCCATAGCCCAGATCGCTCATCAGCTTGGTCGGCGCATTGCGCAGGTGTACCGGCACCTCGAAGTCAGGGAGGTTTTTGGCATCATGAAGCGCCGCCTTCCAGGCGGTATAGACCGCATTGCTTTTCGGGGCGCAGGCGAGATAGACGATCGCCTGGGCGATGGCCCGTTCCCCTTCCGCCGGACCGATCCGATGGAAACAATCCCAGGCCGACAGGGCGACCTGCATGGCGCGCGGATCGGCATTGCCCACATCTTCCGAGGCAATCGCCAGCAAGCGGCGGGCTATATAGAGGGGATCGCAACCGGCGCTCACCATGCGGGCGTACCAATAGAGCGCCGCATCCGGCGCCGAGCCGCGAATGGATTTGTGCACCGCCGAGATGAGGTCGTAGAAGTGATCGCCCCCCTTGTCGAAGCGGGCCACGTGCTCCCCCACCACGGCGGCGAGCAGGGCACTGTCGATCACCCGCACCCCTGTGCTGTCGGTTTCGGCCATGTCGGCCAACAGCTCCAGATAGTTGAGGGATTTGCGCCCGTCCCCATCCACCGCCTTGGCCAGCGCCTCTTTGGCACCGGGGGCGAAGGTGAGTGCCGGATCATTAAGACCACGGGGATCGGTCATCGCCTGATCGAGCATGGCGAGAATATCGCTCTCCTCCAGTCGCTTGAGCAGATAGACCCGGGCTCGTGAGAGCAGTGCGTTGTTGAGTTCGAACGAGGGGTTTTCAGTGGTGGCACCGATAAAAGTGATGGTGCCATCTTCGATGTGAGGCAGGAACACATCCTGCTGGCTCTTGTTGAAGCGGTGCACCTCATCCACAAACAGAATGGTGCGAACCCCGCGCCAGCTATTCTCCTTCGCCTTGTCGATGGCGGCGCGGATCTCCTTGATGCCGGAGGTGACCGCAGAGAGTCGCTCCACTTCCGCCTGACAGTAGTGAGCCATCAACTCCGCCAGCGTGGTCTTGCCGGTACCGGGCGGCCCCCACAGGATCATCGAGTGGCAGTGACCCGCCAGGATCGCTTTGCGCAGGGGCTTGTCAGCCCCCAGGATATGTTGCTGACCGATATACTGGTCGAGGTTTTGCGGCCGCATCCGGGCCGCCAGCGGACGAAAGTCCGATGAGAAATCCAGCGTCAAGTTGCTCATCTGTATTGACCACCCAGCGTCACGCCACTCGCCTTTGACTGGCGCAGTGGCGAGCAATCCAACGACCGCTTGCTCATTAGCGCTGGTCGTCCAGCTCGACCCCCTTCGGGATCTTGAAGACAAATTCGTTACCCTTGAGCACCGGCTTGCGGTTGAAGTTATTGAGGGTAAATTCGGTCCACTGCCCCTGCGCCTCTTTCACATCGAAGCGGCTGATGTTGTTGTCGCGATCGAAGGTTACACGGAAGGAGGCGATAAGCTCGCTCGGATCACGGCTGGTGACTGTGTAGACATCACCCTGCTGAGTCACGTCGTACTGCTTCCATAGTTTTTCGTCATTGCCGGTGATAAGCACGAAGGGGGTATTGAGCACCGCATCCTTCATTTTAAGGGCGGTGACCTGCTCGACGAAGGGATCATAGACCCAGACATCCTGACCATCGGCCACGATCAGGCTCTCGTCCGGCGAGGTGGTGTGCCAGTTGAAACGGTTTGGCCGCTGCACCAGCAGATCGCCGCTGGCCTTTTGCAGCTCCTTGCCCTTGCTGTCATAGACGGTCTGGGCAAATTTGGCGGAGAAGAGGCTCACCCCCGCCAGCTTCTGTTTGAGATCGCTGGCCGCATCGGCCCACACCTGGCTGCTGGCCATCAGCAGCACGGTACCCATCAACAGTTGTTTTTTCATCACGCTCTTCATAAAGACGCTCTCGATAAAAGGCCACGCCCGTGGAGGGCATGGCCAGGGATAGTATGAAACGGTGAGGCTTAGTCCCGCACCGGCGGCGGTGCCAGCACGTCGCGCTGACCATTGCCACCCGGTGAGCTGACGATGCCCTGATTCTCCATCTGCTCGATGAGACGGGCTGCCCGGTTGTAACCAATCTTGAACTTGCGCTGGACGCTGGAGGTCGAGCCACGGCGGGACTCCACCACAAAAGCGACCGCTTCGTCGAACAGGGGGTCCAGCTCTTCATCGCCACCACCGCCATATTCGCCGCTGCCACCTTCACCACCCGACTCACCGGAGAGGATCTCCTCGATGTAGTTCGGCTCGCCGCGCAGTTTCCAGTCCGCCACAACCTTGTGCACTTCGTGATCATCGACGAACGCACCGTGTACCCGGGTCGGGTTGGAGGTACCGGCCGGCATGTAGAGCATGTCGCCCATACCGAGCAGAGATTCGGCACCACCCTGATCGATGATGGTGCGCGAGTCGATCTTGCTCGACACCTGGAACGAGATCCGGGTCGGGATGTTGGCCTTGATAAGACCGGTAATGACATCCACCGACGGACGCTGGGTCGCCAGAATAAGGTGAATACCGGCGGCCCGCGCCTTCTGGGCGATACGGGCGATCAGCTCTTCCACCTTCTTGCCGACGATCATCATCATGTCGGCAAATTCGTCCACCACCACCACGATGTGAGGCAGTTTCTCCAACTCTGGCGGCATCTGATCCATGGAGTCACCCGGGCGCCACAACGGATCCAGCAGAGGTTCCCCCTCCTCGATGGCAGCCAGCACCTTGTCGTTGTAGCCCTTGAGGTTGCGCACCCCGACTGCCGACATCAGCTTGTAACGGCGTTCCATCTCCCCCACACACCAGCGCAGGGCGTTGGCGGCGTCCTTCATGTCGGTCACCACCTCGGTCAGCAGATGCGGGATCCCTTCGTAGACCGAGAGTTCCAGCATCTTGGGGTCGATCATGATGAAGCGCAGATCATCGGGGGATGACTTGTAGAGCATCGAGATGATCATGGTGTTGACCCCCACCGACTTACCGGAACCTGTGGTACCGGCCACCAGCAGGTGCGGCATCTTGGCCAGGTTCACCACCACCGGCTCGCCGGCGATGTCCTGACCCAGCCCCATGGTGAGCGGGTTGCGGCTATCGCGGAAGGCATCGCAGTCAAGGGTTTCGCGCAGGTAAACGGTCTGGCGCACCCGGTTGGGCAGCTCGATACCGACATAGGTTTTGCCCGGGATCACCTCAACCACCCGCACGCTGCTGGCAGACAAGGAGCGGGCCAGATCGCGCGAGAGGTTGGTGATCTTGCTCGCCTTCATGCCCGGCGCCAGATCCAGCTCGAAACGAGTAATGACCGGGCCCGGATAGACACCGACCACCTTGGCCTGCACGTTGTAGTCGGCAAGCTTGGCCTCCACCAGACGGCCCATGCGATCCAGCTCATCCTTGCTCATCATCTGGGTCTTGGCGGGTGGACGGTCGAGCAGCTCGATGCTAGGCAACGGCGGCATTGTTGACTGCGGACGACGCTTGGGCTTGGTCGGTGCAACGGCTACCGGCGCGGCAACCTCGTCGTCCCCTTCGGCCCACGGCAGATCCAGATCGTCCTCATCATCGTCATCGGCCACAGCCAGTACCGGCTGGCGGCGACCATTGGCAGCCGCCACCGCACGTTTAGGCTTGGCAGCCGGAGCCGGCTCATCATCTTCATCATCAAACTGGGGATCGAACTCGAAGGTATCGTCGTCGAGTTCCGGCAGCCACTCTTCGGTGGCAGCCTTCTGATTTTTGGCCTTGGGCTTGCGCGTCCAGCTGGTGTGTGGCTCATCTTCCTCATCATCAAACGCGATGGCCCCTACCCCGCCTTCCAGCAAGGGATCCGGCCCCTCGTTGCGGGGTTGACGCCAGCCACCGGTCAGCCAGCGGCCGAGGGTGGTCGGGAAGTGGTAAACAGCGCTGACCGAACCGGTACAGGCCGCGCCGATCTGCTCGACGATGGTGAGCCAGGACCAGCCGGTAAACAGGGTGATACCGGTTGCCACGAAGCAGAGCAGCATCAGGTTGGCCCCGACGCCGCCAAACAGCGGCACCACGGCAGAAGCGATCACATCCCCCACCAGACCACCGGCGGAGAAGTTCTGCATATCGTTGAAGTTCATGCTGGCAATGGCCGACATGCCGAGCACGGTCAGGATAAAGCCGATGATCCGCACCCCCAGGGTGAGGTAATCCACATCGAGCAGACGGCTCGGGCGCCAGAACAGACTCCAGCCCAGCAGTACCACCAGCGGCGGCACCAGATAGGAGAAAGCACCAAAGGTAAACATGGTGATGTCGGCGAGCCAGGCACCGGCACTACCGGCGAGGTTCTTCACCTCCCCTTGCCAGGAGGTCTGGGACCAGCCGGGATCAGCGGGATGATAGGACAACAGGGCAAGCAGAAGATAAGCAGCCATCAGGGTGATGGCGATCAAGACGGCTTCGAAGATCCGTTGTGTACCTGATAAAGGAGTAAACAGCTTTTTATCGGCCAAACTCCGGCTCCTTTCTGAAAACATGTAATGCAGGAAATAAGGGGGCCTAGTATCCCCGAAAAGCCCATCGATTGTCAGCCAGAGCCTGATGGGACGGGGCCATATTTGCAATTATCTTTACAAGAAGAAACGAGCGGACCGGCCGCTCGTTTCTGACTGTCATGGTGTCTCATATGGAAAAGATACCACGGCATAACCTGCTTTATCGGGTGCTGATCACCAGACGACTGCTCTGCTTGACCTCTTCCATCACCACGTAGGTGCGGGTGTCATTGACACCGGGCAGACGCAGCAGGGTTTCCCCCAACAGACGGCGGTAAGCCGACATGTCGCTGACTCGGGTCTTGAGCAGATAGTCGAAGTCACCGGAAACCAGATGACACTCCTGGATCTCTTCGAGCACCTGAACAGCCTTATTGAACTGTTCAAACACATCAGGCGCCCCGCGATTGAGGGTTATCTCTACAAACACCAGCAGAGATGCGTCCAGATAATGAGGGTTCAGAATAGCGGCATATCCTTCGATATAACCTTGTCGCTCGAGGCGACGAACCCGTTCCAGACACGGTGTAGGACTCAGGCCAACTCGCTTGGACAACTCAACATTCGAAATCCTGCCATCCTTTTGCAGTTCATTAAGAATGTTGCGGTCAATCCTGTCCAAATCCTTTAGCCGACTCTTAGCTTCCATCATTTTATTCCATCCTTTGGCTATTTTTTGGTAAGAATCACCAGTCATTTTATAATTATGGTCACAAATCCTGTCAATACCTGAATATACTAGGCGCAAATGTTGGTTAACATTTTGGCAACATGAAACACCAATCTATAGACGAGGGATAGCATGATTATCGGTGTACCTAAAGAGATAAAAAACCATGAATACCGCGTAGGCATGGTTCCGGCCAGTGTACGTGAACTGACAGCACGAAACCATACTGTTTTCGTCCAAAGCGGTGCCGGAAACGGCATTGGCTTCAGCGATGCAGATTATATCGCTGTTGGAGCCGAAATTTTGGCCTCTGCAGCAGAGGTTTTCGCCAAAGCCGAGATGATCGTCAAGGTCAAGGAACCTCAGCCTGTCGAATGTGCCATGCTGCGTCCGGGTCAAACCCTGTTCACCTATCTGCATCTGGCGCCAGACTTGCCCCAGACCGAAGCCCTGCTGAAAAGCGGCGCCATCTGTATCGCCTATGAAACCGTCACCGACGGCCGTGGCGGCCTGCCCCTGCTGGCCCCCATGTCGGAAGTCGCAGGTCGCATGTCTATTCAGGCGGGTGCCCAGGCGCTGGAAAAATCGCGCGGTGGGAGCGGTGTGCTGCTCGGCGGCGTACCCGGTGTCGAACCGGCCAAGGTGGTGATCATCGGCGGCGGCGTGGTCGGCTCCAATGCAGCCCGCATGGCCATTGGCCTGCGCGCGGATGTGACCATCCTCGACAACAACGTCGATACCCTGCGCCGTCTCGATAACGAGTTCCAGGGAGCGGCCAAGGTGGTTTACTCCAACAGCGAGACGCTGGAGCGCCATCTGCTGGCGGCCGATCTGGTCATCGGCGGCGTGCTGGTGCCGGGTGCCACTGCGCCAAAACTTGTCCGCCGTGACCACATTGCGCGCATGAAGCCGGGTTCTGCTATCGTCGATGTCGCCATCGATCAGGGCGGCTGTGTGGAAACCTCCCACGCCACCACCCACCAGGATCCGACCTATATTGTCGATGAGGTGGTGCACTACTGTGTCGCCAACATGCCGGGTGCGGTAGCCCGTACCTCGACCGTGGCACTCAACAACGCTACCCTCCCCTTTATCATCAAGCTGGCTCAACAAGGTTACCGCGACGCCCTGTCGTCAGACGTGCACCTGCGTCATGGCCTCAACGTGATGGAGGGCAAGCTCACCTGCAAAGAAGTCGCCGTGGCTCATGGCCTTGCCTACACGGATCCCTTGACCCTGCTGAACTGATCTGCGCTGGCCTGAGCCAGTCAACGATAAGTGAAAATCCGCCCGCGATGGGCGGTTTTTTTATCTCTTTTTCATGCCCGACCGGACTGCGCAGTGATGCAGGAAGCCGATTGAAACAATCGACTCACTGGCCTTTGACCCCGGATCACGAATTACCTACAATCGCGCAAACTCATCACGTCTCGGAAATCACATCATGAGCCAAGTCACTCACAGCAAATTGCTGATCCTGGGGTCAGGCCCGGCCGGTTACACTGCCGCCGTCTACGCCGCCCGTGCCAACCTCAATCCCCTGCTCATCACCGGCATGCAGCAAGGTGGCCAGCTGACCACCACCACAGAGGTAGAGAACTGGCCCGGCGACCCGGAAGGGCTGACCGGCCCGGCGCTGATGGAGCGCATGAAAAACCATGCTGAGAAGTTCGATACCCGCATTCTGTTCGATCACATCAACAGTGTCGAATTGACCCAGCGCCCGTTCCGCCTCAAGGGTGACAATGGCGAATACACCTGTGATGCGCTGATCATCGCCACCGGTGCCTCCGCCAAGTATCTGGGCCTCCCTTCCGAAGAAGCCTTCAAGGGCCGCGGCGTCTCCGCCTGCGCCACTTGTGACGGCTTCTTCTATCGCAATCAGGAAGTGGCTGTGGTTGGCGGCGGCAACACCGCCGTGGAAGAGGCGCTCTATCTGGCCAACATCGCCAAGAAGGTACACCTTATTCACCGTCGCGACGAATTCCGCGCCGAGAAGATCCTGATCAAGCGTCTGCACGACAAGGTCGAGAGCGGCAACATCGTGCTGCACACTCACCAGACCCTGGACGAAGTACTGGGCGATCAGATGGGGGTTACCGGTGTGCGCCTGCGCAACACCCAGAACGACACCACCACCGACCTGCCACTGATGGGCGTCTTCATCGCCATCGGTCACCAGCCCAACACCCAGATCTTTGATGGCCAGCTGGAGATGCAAAACGGCTATCTGAAAGTACGTGGCGGCCTCGACGGTTTTGCCACCCAGACCAGCATTGAAGGTGTTTTCGCTGCCGGCGATGTGGCCGACCACAACTACCGTCAGGCCATCACCTCTGCCGGTACCGGCTGCATGGCAGCCCTCGATGCAGAACGCTACCTCGATGCGCAATAAATAAGCGCAGTTGTGATATAAGGCATACCCATTGGTATGCCTTTTTTATTTGAAGGAGTCTAATGAAACAGAAGATATTGATTGTCGAAGATAGCCTGACCATCCGCCGTATGCTGACTCAGGCCATTGCCCAGCAGACTGGTCTCGAGATCGATGCCTTTGATACTCTCGAAGGCGCCCGTCACTGTCGGGGAGAGGAGTATGTGGTCGCGCTGGTAGATCTGACCTTGCCGGATGCGCCCCGTGGCGAAGCGGTCAACGAGCTGCTGGCTCAGGGTTTGCCGGTGGTGATCCTCACTGCCGACATCAGCGAGGATAAACGTGCCGCCTGGCTGGAAACCGGCGTGCTGGACTATGTGATGAAGGATTCGCGCCACTCGCTGCAATATGCCGTCAGTCTGGTGCACCGCCTCTATCTCAACCAGTCCATCGAAGTGCTGGTAGTCGACGACTCACGCACCTCCCGTCACCGCACCATGGCCCAGTTGCGCAAGCAGTTGTTGCAGGTGCATGAGGCCAGCCATGCCCGTGAAGCGATGGCGATGCTGGAGCAACACCCGGACATCCGGCTGGCACTGGTCGACTACTATATGCCGGATATCGATGGCATCAGTCTGGTGCGGATGCTGAGAGAGCGATACAGCAAGCAGCAGCTCGCGATTATCGGGATCTCGGTCTCGGACAAGCGCGGTCTCTCTGCTCGCTACCTCAAGCAAGGCGCCAACGACTTTCTCAACCAGCCGTTCGAGCCGGAAGAGCTGCAGTGTCGGGTCAGCCACAATCTGGAAGCGCTCGAGCAGTTCAACAGCATTCAGGAGTCAGCCAATCGTGACTACCTGACCGGTCTCTACAACCGGCGCTACTGGTTCAACGAAGGGCAAAAATGGTTTGAAGAGCATCAGCGCCAGCAGACGCCTCTGGCACTCTGTGTGCTCGATGTGGATCACTTCAAGCAGGTCAACGATCACTGGGGCCATGCCATCGGCGATCAACTGCTCTGCCATCTGACCCGGCTACTGACCCAGTTCTTCCCCGATGCCATGATCGCCCGCTTTGGCGGAGAGGAGTTTGCCATGATGGTGCCTCACTGTACCGTCCCCGTGTTGATCAAGCGTCTTGAAGGGCTGCGTCAGCAGCTGCGCCAGCAACCTTTGTCACCGGAAACCCCGCTCTTTGTTCGCGCCAGTTACGGCGTGATCAGCGTCGGGCGGATATCCATGGACGAGGCGCTGAGCGTAGCGGATCGGCTGCTCTATCAGGCAAAGAACACCGGTCGCGACAAGATAGTCTCTCAAGAGACAGCTATCTGAATCCTCAGGGCATCAGTCCCGTGTATTACCGCCCGACAGACTTTCCAACAGGAGAGTCTGCGGGTTCCTTTCCTGCCACTGTCTCCCCATCACCGAGACTATCGAAAGTCAGTAAGTCTTGTCGACCCGCACCCCATCATCGAAGTAGAGAATGCGCACCTTGTCTCCATTGGCAAAGACCATGGCGGGATCATAATCCTGGATCACGTTGATAAGGGCATTTTGTTCGTTGCGGATCAGCAGCTCCACCAGCTTGTTTTCCACCACGGTTCCCCCGGACTGGTATTGCTGCGCAGCCGCAGCCCCCGCGAGCGCCCCGACGGCGGTGGCGATTTCACGGCCATGACCGCCGCCAAACTGGTTGCCCAGCAGGCCGCCCAACACGGCACCACCCAGCGTCTTCCAGCCAGAGTGCTCGGACTCCAGGATCTGGCGCTGGGTAATATTGCGCACCGTTTCGACCTGACCAAACACCACCTGATTGACCGGCCGCGCGGTATTGCGCTGGTAGACCTCCGCCCCGGCGGGCGCCGTGACAAAGCAGAGCAAGCTGGATACTATCAGGATAATGGCCTTCATCTATGAACCTCGTTGCCTTATGTCTCGCTATCTTACCCAACTGGATGATGAGCTTTGCTGGTTTCCCGACCCCAGCCATGCGCTGGAAGAGCCCAACGGCTTGCTGGCGATCGGCGGGGATCTCTCCCCTGCCAGATTGCTGGCAGCTTACCACAAGGGGATCTTCCCGTGGAATGAACCCCACCAGCCGACCCTGTGGTGGTCACCGGATCCCCGCGGGGTGATCCGTCCCGACCAACTCCATGTGGGGCGGACACTGCAGAAGATTATCCGCCGTACCCCATTCGATATTTCTGTCAATCGCGCCTTTAATGAAGTCATTACCGCCTGCGCCGCCCCTCGTCGCACTGCCGATGGCACCTGGATCAGCCAGCCCATGATCGAGGCCTACCAGCAGTTGCATCGGCTGGGTCATGCCCACTCTATCGAGATCTGGCAGGAGGGAGAGCTGCAAGCGGGACTGTATGGCCTCTCTATCGGCCGACTGTTTTGCGGTGAATCCATGTTCAGCCGGATTGATAACGGCGCCAAACTTGCCATGGTGGCACTCTGTCGCCACTTCGCCCGCCATCGCGGCGCTCTCATCGATTGCCAGATGCAGAACCCGTTTCTGGCGACCCTGGGTATCGAGGAGTGGCCAAGGGCCCGTTTTCTGGCCGAGCTGGCGCGCCTTGGCCATCAACCACTGTTGGCTTCCTGCTGGCAAGAGGGGGAGATCAGTCTATGACTGAAGAAGTGATCCTAAAAGTAGGGCTGACTCCCAAGCATCCCTGCAGTTATCTGGACCATGAACAGGAGCAGTTGCTGGTACTGATGGATCACAATCTGCTCAACGCCAACGGTTACGAGCGATTGTTGACTGCCGGTTTTCGCCGCAGTGGCAACGACATCTATCGTCCCCACTGCCCGGCGTGCCATGCCTGCCAATCCCTTCGTATTCACAGTGAACACTTTCGTCCCAGCCGTGGCCAGAAGCGGATCCGCCAGCTCAACAGGGATATCGAGATCGTCCTGAGCTATGATGACAAACCCGAGTATTACCTGCTCTACGAACGCTATATCCGCGAGCGACATCACGATGGCAGCATGTATCCCCCCAACCGCAGCCAGTATCGCGGGTTTCTCCATTGTGACTGGATGCCGCCACTCTATCTGGAAATGCGCAAGGAGGGCCGTCTTATCGGCGTGGCCACCACAGACCTGCTACCCCACTCCTTGAGCGCTATGTACACCTTCTTCGATCCGGATTATGCCGATCGCTCCCTGGGCACCTTTGCCATCCTTTGCCAGCTCGATCTGGCCAGGCGAACCGGGCGAAGCTGGCTCTATCTTGGCTATCTGGTAGAGGCGTGTCGCAAGATGAATTACAAACGCAATTACCTCCCTCATGAGCTGTTAATTCAGGGGGAATGGAAAAATATCGACACCAAGCCCGAGTAAACTTTACACATAGCCTTAAATCCGGCATGATCCAGCGGTTTTTTGTTGTGGCTTATCAAGAGGATTCAATGGCTAAAGAAGACAGTATTGAGATGCAGGGCACTATTCTCGAAACCCTGCCCAATACCATGTTCCGTGTGGAACTGGAGAATGGTCACGTGGTTATCGCTCATATTTCAGGCAAGATGCGCAAAAACTACATTCGTATCCTGACTGGAGACAAAGTAACGGTAGCACTGACTCCCTACGATCTCTCCAAGGGACGTATTGTTTTCCGCTCTCGCTAAGCCAGGAATTCAGCAAAAAACCCCAACCTTTCGGTTGGGGTTTTTTGTCGTTTTCTGATCACTGACGCTTAGTGGGAAACAGCTTCAACATTGACCTGAAAATCAAAGCTGAGGCTGTCATTTACCAACTCAACCTTCACAATTCCCCCGTCAACCAGTGAACCGAACAGGATCTCGTTGGCCAGGGGTTTCTTGAGGTGCTCCTGGATCACCCGCCCCATCGGTCTGGCGCCCATGGCTCTGTCATACCCCTTCTCCGCCAACCAGTGGCGGGCACGCTCGGACACCTCGAGAGAAACTCCCTTCGCATCCAGTTGAACCTGCAATTCGACAATAAACTTGTCGACCACCTGATGAATCACCGTCATATCGAGATGGTTGAACCAGATGGTGTGATCAAGCCGGTTACGAAACTCCGGACTGAAGGTCTTGTTGATCACCGCCATGGCATCGTGGCTCAAATCCTGTTGCTGGAAGCCAATCGATTTACGCTGGGTCTCCTGCACACCGGCGTTGGTAGTCATGACCAAAATCACGTTACGGAAATCCGCCTTGCGCCCGTTGTTGTCGGTCAGGGTGCCGTTGTCCATCACCTGCAACAGCAGATTGAATACGTCCGGGTGAGCTTTCTCAATTTCGTCAAGCAACACAACGGAATGAGGATGCTTGATCACCGCATCAGTCAGCAGACCACCCTGCTCAAAACCAACATAGCCGGGAGGCGCACCAATCAGACGTGAGACGGTGTGGCGCTCCATATACTCGGACATATCAAAGCGCAGCATCTCCACCCCCAGCGCCTTGCCCAACTGCTGGGTAACCTCGGTCTTGCCCACCCCGGTCGGGCCAGCAAAGAGGAAGCAACCTACCGGGCGACGCTCGTTACCCAAACCTGAACGAGAGAGGCGAATTGCATCCGTCAGCACCTCAATGGCTTTATCCTGACCAAAGACCACCATCTTCAGATTGCGCTCCAGGTTCTTCAACACTTCTTTATCTGAAGAGGAGACTGATTTTTCCGGAATGCGGGCGATCTTGGCCACAATGGACTCAATTTCCTGCACATTGATCACTTTCTTGCGCTTGCTCGCCGGCAGCAACCGTTGACCGGCACCCGCCTCGTCGATCACGTCGATCGCCTTGTCGGGCAAGTGACGATCATTGATATACTTGGCAGAGAGCTCGGCAGCTGCACGGATCGCCTTGGCGGTATAGCGCACGCCGTGGTGAGCTTCATAGCGGCTCTTGAGCCCCATCAGGATACGGGTCGTGTCATCAATAGTCGGCTCGACAATATCGATCTTCTGGAAGCGACGGGCCAGCGCACGGTCTTTCTCGAAGATCTGGGCGTACTCCTGATAAGTGGTGGATCCCACACAGCGGAGCAAACCATTGGAGAGTAGCGGCTTGATCAGGTTGGCCGCATCCAGCTGACCACCGGATGCCGCACCGGCACCAATGATGGTATGGATCTCGTCGATAAAGAGGATGGCCCCTTCCTGACGCTCAATCTGCTTGAGCAGTACCTTGAGGCGCTTCTCGAAATCCCCACGGTATTTGGTGCCCGCCAACAGAGAACCCATATCCAGCGAATAGATGGTACTGCCCGCAATCACCTCGGGGACATCACCCTTGACGATGCGATAGGCCAGCCCTTCGGCAATGGCTGTTTTCCCCACGCCCGCTTCACCCACCAGCAACGGGTTGTTCTTGCGACGACGGCAGAGCACCTGAATCGTACGATTAAGCTCCTGATCACGACCGATGAGCGGATCGATGCGCCCTTCCAGCACCAGCTGGTTCAGGTTGGTGGCAAAGCTCTCGATCTGGGCGGCCGAAACATCATCATCAGACTCGGGATTGTTATTGCTGCCGAGATCCGGCTTGCTGTCCTTGCGCACCCCGTGGGAGAGGAAATTGACGACGTCGAGACGGCTGATCTCGGCTTTTTTCAGGAAATAGGCAGCTTGTGACTCCTGCTCACTGAAGATAGCGACCAGCACGTTGGCGCCGCTGACTTCGGTATTGCCGGAGGATTGCACATGAAAGACGGCACGCTGCAACACGCGCTGGAAGCCCAGTGTCGGCTGGGTTTCACGATCTTCATCATCGCGCGGTATGAGCGGAGTAGTTTGGGTGATGAATGCGCGGATCTCCTTGCGCATCTGCTCAATATCGGCACCACAAGAGCTCAGCGCCTCATGGGCTGAACTGTTATCCAGAAGGGCTAACAACAGGTGCTCGACGGTCATGAATTCGTGGCGCTCGTCACGGGCCAGTTTGAAAGCCTCGTTCAGCGTCTTTTCTAGATCTTTATTCAACATAGGCACCTCCCCTAGTACAGCTACAATGTGGTGTCACACTCGCCATCAAGTCATCAGATTCAAGCCTTTTCCATAGTACAGAGCAGTGGATGTTCGTTGTTACGTGCATAGGTGTTGACCTGGACAACCTTGGTTTCGGCGATCTCTGCGGTAAACATGCCGCAGACACCCTTACCACTATAATGCACACTCAGCATGACCTGAGTCGCCTTGTCCAAATCCATACCAAAGAACTTTTGCAGCACCTCCACCACAAACTCCATGGGCGTGTAGTCATCGTTGTTCAACACAACCTTATACATGGGTGGCGGCTGCAGCTTTGTTTTCTCTGCTTCTGCAATCTCTTCATTAGCAAAGAGTTCTTTCTGCTTGCTCATAATCGCGCTTTGGTACCTCTAGATTACTACCGTCTAACACAAGGTTGTCAATAGACTTGTTAACCAGATCACATCAGCTGTTAACAACTTCTTGACTCGCTCAAAAGTTAGACTAGATTGGTTACTTGCTAATCTGTGCCCGTCTGCTATGGGCCCATGTCCCTAGTTATAAAGGGCTGGCGCAGGTTACTCAACGACTTCTGGGTAATCAATAAAAGGATGTAGAAGTATGGCAACCGGCACAGTTAAGTGGTTTAACAACGCAAAAGGATTTGGGTTTATCTGTCCGGAAGGGGGCGGTGAGGATATCTTCGCTCACTACTCCACGATTCAAATGGAGGGCTACAAGACCCTGAAAGCGGGTCAAGCTGTCAATTTTGAACTGCAACAGGGGCCGAAAGGAAATCACGCCTCTGTGATTGTGCCAAACGAAGCACAAAATATGTAAATAACACCCGTTGGATAAATAAAAAACCGGTTCCTCTCTGAGCAACCGGTTTTTTATTGTCAGATTTCTGGCGAATCCTGCCTCCTCATGGGGTCACAGGGTTATCGCCAGCCATGATCAGTCGTGATATTCACTGCAGGCGATCAGGGTATTTTCCATCAGGCTGGCGACCGTCATCGGGCCCACGCCACCGGGTACCGGAGTAATGAAGGAGGCATGGCTGCGCGCCGTCTCAAACTCCACATCCCCGACCAGCGAGCCATCAGCCAAGCGATTGATGCCAACATCGATTACCAGTGCCCCCGGTTTGATCCACTCGCCAGGAATGAAGTTGGGCTTGCCGACCGCAACAACCAGCAGATCGGCACGGCGAACCTGCTCTTCCAGATCCCGGGTAAAGCGGTGACAGGTCGTGGTTGTGCAGCCAGCCAGCAACAATTCGAGGGTCATGGGACGCCCGACGATGTTGGACGCTCCCACCACGACCGCATGCAGACCATGTGTCTTCACGCCGGTGGTCTCGATCAGTGTCATGATCCCTTTCGGAGTGCAGGGGCGCAGCGCCGGAATACGTTGGGCCAGACGGCCGACGTTATACGGGTGAAATCCATCTACATCCTTGTCAGGCTGGATCCGCTCCAGCACCTGAGTTGTATCAAAGTGATCCGGCAACGGCAGCTGAACCAGAATGCCATCTACGTGGCTATCCGAATTCAGCTGGTCGATCAGCGCCAGCAGCTCTTCCTGACTGGCAGTGGCACTCAGGTCATAGGAGCGGGAGAGAAACCCCACCTCCTCACATGCCCGGCGTTTGCTGCCGACATAGACCTGAGAGGCGGGATCCGCCCCCACCAGAATGACTGCCAGCCCTGGAGCCCGTTTCCCTGCCGCCAACCGCTGTTGGACTTGCGCCGCGACCTGGCTGCGAATCGTTTGCGCAACCTGTTTTCCATCTATGATTTTGGCAGACATCGTTCTCCACTCACCATGTGTTCAACTGCCGCGCATTGTCGCATTTTTTTAGCCGGGATGTTAGCGGCAGACGCACGCCATACCTGTAGCGGGCAATAAGTAGGCACTTGAATTTACTGGGGGAAAAAGTCGTTGACGCTGGCCCTTACGCTTGGCTATGATGCCCGCCCGTTGCCCAGTACGACTCATGTCGATATGCTGGTCAGGGATTTTCGGTGATTAGCGCAGTCCGGTAGCGCATCTGGTTTGGGACCAGAGGGTCAAAGGTTCGAATCCTTTATCACCGACCATGTTCATCGATTCGTCCTTAAGACGTGTTGATACAAAGCGCCCTTAGCTCAGTTGGATAGAGCAAAACTAACCCCCAAAGTGTTACCACTTTTTGAGGTGACTAGAGCAGGCAAGGGCTGGAGAGATGGTAAGGTTACCTAGTAAAGCCTTGCTGTTACTCCTTACAAAAAAGAGTTACCATTTTGCATAGCTCTTAAGATGTTGTTGATTTGTAAAATTTGTCCCGTTAGCTCAGTCGGATAGAGCATCCGCCTTTAAGTTATTAGGAGCCTGTACAGGGAAACCTATACAGTGGAGAGGGTGAATTCAAGGAAGCCTCAGCGCGTAATGGCGGTGGTAATCTTGAGCCAAGCTCTACAAGCGTGTAGAGAAGGTGCAGAGACTAGATGGTGCAATGCGATCTCATTGCGGAATACATCATTAGCGCCCTCCACCCAAACAGATAATGCTGTGGGTGAAGATATAGTCCAGACCACAAACACCCTCGGGTGGCAGTGAAAGCTGTAGTGGTAAGCTAAGCGGATGGTCGCAGGTTCGAATCCTGCACGGGACGCCATTTTCAGAAGTAAAAAAGCCAGCATTAGCTGGCTTTTTTACTTCTATAACCTCTCAATTAAATCCCCCCCTCCCCCATTGGACAACCAATGACGACCTTATTGGTCTTTGGATGAGTACGCCCTCATCACCTCCTCCACAGCAAAGTGTTGGCTCATGACAACCTTATCGATCGGATCTATGTGTGTATGGCTCTGAGCAAGATAGCGGTCTGTTTTATGACAGCCAACGGGCGTGGCATTGATGTCGCCAAGCGCCTGCTGGAGTAGGAGTTGGCTGGTGTATTGGTGGCGGGCCTGTATGCTGGCTACCGGTTTATCTGCACGAGTCTGCGCCTGCTTTGCTGGGCCCATGTACTGCGCAACGTGGCTGTTATCGCCCTGAGTGGGGAGCTGTTTCGTCAACGCTTACTTTCGTTGGTTGAGACGACCAAACGCTTGGGACATTGACCCCAAGAGTGACTGCATACCATTATCCGAGCCCGCATCGAGAAAACGGATTACCCCATTCACTCCGAACTGTGTGCATCAATCCCCTGACGCTGAACGGTTACATCAAGAGGCGCTTCTAAACGCCATCAGCCCCCTCAAAAGCCTCTCCACGGCTTCCAGCCTGCCCCGCAAATCGCGACTTTCTGCAACGGTATGGTTGATGGCCCTTTCAATCGCTAGTTCCAATATGGAGAAGTCGGATCTTAACTCTTGGTACTCAGTGAGCATTGAATCACATTCCTGCAACGCTTGACGGTAGTGCTGTGCTCTCGCACTCAGCCCCTCCAATACGGATTCATACGTTTCCGGCTCGCGCTCCTTACCCGATTCCGTTACAAGCGCATCCGGCCCAATAAATTCCTCTTTGAAATGCACTTCATCGAACTTGGGAGTCCTGATGAAATGAGAAAAGCGCCTCCCATCATCAACGTTCTTCCTTTTTAGAAGTCCCTGATTTACGAGCTTGATCAGATGCCGATAAATGAAGGTATAACGCCGCTTACGTATCTGCGATTCTGCTTTGTCACCAAAAATGGCATTTACAAATCCTATCGCAGTGAAGTCATCCATGTGCAGTCGAATGAGTGCGGTGTAGAGCGCGGTGGGTAACCGCACAGTCTGGGAGCTCATAAGCAATCCTCAGTCTCGAACGAAAACATTTAGTGGGGTTCTAAATTCGACTGCGGATTATAATCCGTGGTCGTTAGCCAGACAACCAGAGATAGTGCTCGCCAGCGAGAGGCGAGACATGCAAGAGCTAGCAAAAAAATTTGGTGATGCTGTACGTGACAGACGGCTTCAATTGGGCGTATCGCAAGATGCACTCGCATATGCGGCCGAAATTGATAGAAGCTACGTAGGACGGATTGAGCGTGGTGAGGTCAATGTCACCCTGGAAAAGGCTTATCGTCTTGCCAGGGTAATGGGGTGTGACATTCGCGACTTGCTGCCATAGATATATTTGCCAAGTAATTATCTCTTTACCCAGATAAAACTAAATTTCCCTATAATTATTCACAGTGATGGCAATTAGCATCATTGCCATCCTTAGCATTTGTCTATTAGCTATTAATCCCCCGCGTCCATCGATAGAAAGCGTCACAAACTGCCGTTTTCAGAAAATGCCTACATGGTCTCGATTGGCGCATTGATGATAAAGTGATCCTCTAACTACTCTTCATCGAGCCCTCTATACATGCAGAAACCCGACCTCAGAGACATCAACCAACTTACCAAGGACGAGTTCAAGCGCATTCTAGGCCCTGTGGCAGGAAGCCTTGATGATGGTTCAAAGGTCATATTGGGGATGCAATCTGATGTGTTTGCTTGCTGCACTATCCAGGGAGATCAAATCTCGGTGAGTGGTACGCCCAGGTTTGAGCAGACCATCAAGTCGGCATATGCCCAAGCCAAGCCGACAATGTGGTTCGGTTCGGCAGAGAAAGAGCGCCCGAAGGCAGAAACCATTCCTCCTGCTCTCAAGCCAAAAACCGATACAACATCAGCCACAACCTATCGTGTGCCAGTGCTCATCTACAAGTCGAAGCGTGAGCCAGGTAAGAACGTTGATGGCAGCCCCGCCGAAGATATGACCTACGGCAAAATGACGGCAGAGCAGATTAAGGCTATCCCCATGTTCGTAGGGAAGATGGGAGATGACGGCTTTATTGGTGATCTCGAAAAGACTGACCCCAAGGTGTTCTTTAGTAGCTTCCGCAACATGGCCACATTGTTTGCAACTGGTGACTTGGAGATGAACATTCTGGCCATGATCGCCAAGTTCGAGAAATCCGAGGGGGGTGAATACCGGAACCAAGCGTTGACGAGAGCAGCGCGAGCTCACCCGACCACGATCAAGTTCTCAGATACCCTTATCAAGGAAGTGAAGGCAAAGCTGGCCGAACTTGATGGTGATGTGAACAAGCTTGTTCTGAGTGACTTGATGCAGCAATACAGCAAGACCTCCGGCTTTCGGTTACCCATCTTCAACTCTGCGGCGGATAAGGTGCAGGGCCTCACAATTGCGGTGAACGATGTCTGGGCAGGCAAGGCGGAAATCGCGACATATGAAAAATTTGGCGACTTCTACAAAGGGACGATCAAAGTAACGCTATATGACCACTTCGGTCTCGATTATCCTGACATTGGCCCTGACCCCACGACCGGAAGAGTCAAGTTCTACGGCCTGGCATCCGGTTTCAGAAGCTGGTTTGTGCTTCAACACTACAAGCGCTTTGCCTACAAGCCATTTTTGACCGTCATTGAACTCAGCTATCCATTCCAATGGGAACTAAAGTGAGCGCAGCAGTGAAGACAGAGAGAACATGGGTATTCGTGTTGTTCATGCTCTATCACCTCTTGAATGCATCGATCCTGTTCATTCAGCCTGTCTATGACTGGTTTAATGATGAATACTCACTGACTGGCCTATATGTACTGCTCATGCCCTATCTCTGGGGTTTGATAACGATACTGGGTGCGATTTTGTTCTTGTCAGATCGCTCTTGGAAATACCTGGCAGGTAATCTACTCGGTGGTTCAATTCTTCTCTTTTGGTGGCTTAGACTGGCATCCCAATATTAGTGAGTATCATCAGGCATATGAATGAGTAGACCGAACGGCATTTTCTTGGGGGTGGATTCATGCAGCGCAAGCTGCAAGCTCACAAGAACCATTCGAAACGAAAACGAGCTCCCGCCTTGTCTATCTACTGGTTGCTGTAGCGCCACACAACAGCAATAAATCTAGTTTTTCATTAGCTCAGGTCTGAGATTTTCAGCCTGGATCTCCATCCTCATTACCAGCTCTGCTGGTCTGCTGCATGTGTTATATTCGGCTCAGATGTTGAGCCGAATGATGGACTAGGTCGGCTCATTATTGAGACCCTAGCACGTTGGATGAGGAAATAATGGAACCATTTTGGATTTGGCAACAAGCTGATTGGCCCCATTTTCGTTGGCGGGATAGCGAGATATTGCCCAGATTACGGCAGGTTCAACGCAGACAGGGAATTCTAATCGGTAGTCATTCCAGGTTGGGGAACCCCGACCAAACGTTGGACACGTTATTGGCTAACATCATCGCCTCGTCCGCTATCGAAGGCGAACGTCTCAATGCCCAATCCGTGCGATCTTCCTTGGCTAGGCGGTTAGGGGGTTCACAAACTCCGTCCTATCCTGTGTCAGATCGCTCAGAGGGGCTCGCGGCCATGATGCTGGATGCCATCGACAACCATGAACAACCACTGACAATTGAACGACTTTACCAATGGCATCGTTGTCTGTTCCCCGCCAACGAATGGTCGGTGCAGCCAGTGAACGTAGGGCAGTTGCGAGGAGATGAGCCGATGCAGGTTGTCTCTGGGCGTGTAGATCACCCCACCGTGCATTTTGAGGCACCGCCCAGAGCAACTCTGGACGATCAACTGGCCGAGTTCATCCCCTGGTTTAACCAGACTCGGCATGACCCCACGATGGATCCCCTTCTTCGTGCGGCAATCATCCATTTCTGGTTCGTGACCCTGCATCCCGTTGATGATGGTAATGGGCGGCTCACGCGGGCATTGACCGATCTCGCGCTGTCACAGGCTGACAGCCACAGTATCCGGCTGTATGCCATGTCAGTTGCAATTCTCGAACGGCGGGATCACTACTATCGGGCGCTTGAGTCAGCGCAGAGGGGCCCGCTAGATATTACCTCCTGGATCTGTTGGTTCCTCGACACACTGGATTACTCCATAGAGCTGGCATTAAAGGTTATTGATCGTTCTCTCGCCAAGACATTTTTCTGGTTGCGGCACTGTCATGACGAGCTAAGTCCAGAGCAAACCAAGGTGCTGAATCGTTTACTGGATGGCGGCGAACAGGGTTTTAAAAATGGCATCAGTGCCAGTCAATATCAAAAAGTCGCCGGAGTCAGTAAGCCCACGGCCACACGCCATCTGGCTGCATTGGTGGAAAAGGGATGTATTGAGAAATTACCTGGTGGCGGACGCAATACACGCTATCAGATCCGCTTGCACACCGAGGGAGTTTGAAAAAGCATCGCCATGGGGTGTTATTTTTATTTGGTAGATAAAATCTGCGATTAACGTACCGATGCCGATCTTTAGTTAAATATTGACACCATGATGAGTGCCGTCAGGCATATGAACAAATAAACTCAACCGACAGTCATGGCTCTCAACTGATTTTTTGAGCGACAACAAACCATCGAGAACATCGGTATCTATCGTAGGAACATCACCCGTCCCGAGATTTGCAAGCAATTTAGTCACACTCAGACGAACCAATTGCTCGTCTGCGATCTCTTGGGCTCTCTGGACAACCTCGTGTGATTCGGAGGAGATGATGTCCTCTAATGTTCTCCCCATACGGGCTCCTACTAAAAACAGAATGAAAGGCCCACTCCGAACTGGCATGGGCTCTCAGCATTAGATCAGGAAATCTTCCAGAGTCTTGCCAGCCGCAACAGCGTCTGCAATGGCCTTGGGCATGCGACCTTGGCCAGTCCAGGTCTTCTCTTGACCATCTTCGGTGTAGCGATACTTTGCAGGACGAGGAGCTCGCTTAGCCTTCACTATGCCCTCGGTTTTTGCGGTGGTTGCAGTGCCAACCAACTCACTCGGATCTATGCCAGCGTCTTTCAGCAGCTCGGCAAACTCAGCCAGTTTTTGCAGGCGTTCAGCGGACTCTTCTCTCCATTTGCTCTCTTGCTGCTCACGTTCGGCATAGATTTTGTCAAATTTTTCCTTAGCCTCAACCAGCTGCTCATAAGACAGCTCACGCAGTACAGCTCGCAGACTACGAATATTCATCAGTGTTTTCAAAAAATCGTTCATTGATAGCCTCATGTATCACATTTTTATATCAGAGATATTATCTCTTAATCCCAGCATTAGCTCCACAGTTTTTGGCACCAAGATGACTCAAAAAAAATAGCATCATTTAAAATTCGTGAGCTAAATTGCGTTTGGATCTACTTATTGGCCTAGCTCCAATCTGCTATGAAACTATGTAGCTAAAAATTAAATCCAAGTGGTAGTGAGCGTTGAGACCACCTCACCAGATGAGCCGATGAAGGATCTTGAACGGCTCACGAAATGAGCCGAATGAACAATATCATTGGCTCACAGAATGAATCGATGATGGGAAATAGTTCTCTCCACACAACCTCGAATATGGAGGCACACTATTCAGATTATCTCCCTATTAGAATAATCACGCCCAAATGTGTCTGGGTTTGCAGCCTCATAGTCATCGTCAAACATATGTTCCCCGCGATGCATCTCCCTCATTGTTGCGAGTATACCGAAAAAACACATTTCACACAGATGCACCAGATAACGCTCACCATCGTGACGGGAACCATAGCCAAAATCCGCCGATAACGAGCCGTATTGATTGGTTCCAAAATTCGTTTTTGTACTACGACCACAAACATCACAGAGAATGTCAATAACCTGCTCTGTTGGCACACTCCCTTTTACGAGCATGCTAAGCTCCTAATCTGATGAGAATAGGAGTTATCATACGCGGACTGACTATATATGGTGCAACCTGTTTTTGGTTACTTTTTGGTATCCATGCGAATAAGGCTTTTCACCTCAACAACAGTGGCTCCGATAGGAACACCTATCGAACTCAATAACTCGCCATTTTTAGTTCTGGTAACCTCGGGATCGCCCTTATACCAACACCATTCTCGGCCAGTTTTTGTGTCAGCTGCCTCTAAGATGCCACAACGATAATCAAAATTGATAGTCACTGAATGTTCTCTCGGCTAGCTTGGTTATAGCATAGTAAATATATGAGACTTCAAGTCTCATAAAGAGCCCAGAGATTCACAAAAAGTTGATGCTGCCCGCGTGGGGCGCTTCAACCTTTGTATCCTGTGCCTCATCCAATAAAGTCCTCAGACCCATCGCCATCGCCATCGCCACATGGAACAGATAGGATAGGGTAATCTGGTATCGTAGGTTCAGGGGAGATTTCATCATGTCCTATGCGAGTTATCATCTAGGTAAGGCTACGGCCTCTACTAAGACAATATTTGACTCTCTTGGCATACCGAGTGACCCGTTGGGGGCACATCTATGGATCGTGGCTGGCGTAGCTCCTGGCAGCATTCATCGACTGGCTGAATTGATGAGTACCGACATAGGTTTGATATGCCGCTTAGCAGGTATTAGCCGCCACACTGTTGCTCGCAAGCTGAGGATTGGGGCTCCCCTATCAATCTCTCAGGGTGCCAGAGTATACGGCGTTGTACAGGCTCTCGAAGCGGTTCTATCTCTACATAGGAATAATGCCGCCAGAGCACTGTCATGGTTACATCGTCCAGCCTGGGGCCTTGGTGGAGTCGCTCCAGCCACATTGTTGACTACAGATATGGGAGTTCAGGCAGTTATCCATTTGGTGGGGCGGATTCAGCATGGGGTGTGCAACTAAATCGAGGGTTCCGATAGGCGAATCCCCACAGGATGCTTCAAAAACAACCAATCTCATCATTTTTTGAAATTTATTTCATTTACCCCACTTGAAAAATTCTAAAAACTGTCCATTTACTAATTATGAGAGCTTGAATCAAATTTAAGCTGCTCACCATTATTCCGCTGCTACGCAGCGAAGATAAACCAATTTATACACCCACTACTATTACACCATCAACAAGCAAGACTCATTACAAAATCACAACAAGCTAGTTACAAAATCTATCGAAGAACAGGGCCATGCAAGAACTGGTCAGATATGGGCCGAAGGCACGGAGTAGTAAAACTATATTATCCTTGTATAAACATCAATCATGCTGGACTCAAGCTACTTGGTGTCATCAATAGTGTCTGTTGTTATGCACTCGTAAATTCTATTTTTACCATCTCGCTTCGCTTTGTAAACCAGTATATCGGCTGCATTTATAAGCTCTTTTGCACTAATTCCTTTTTTACTAACCCTCGCTCAACCCTCTGCGGCGTAAGCTGGGACATGTTTATGCGGATGGCGCCTATGACAGCAAAGCCAGCCATCAGCTTATCTTGCGCAAAGGGGCAACAACCTGTATCCCGCCTCGCAAAAGCGCGGGGTTATGGGAAAAGGGACACGCAAGAAATGACGCGGTGCTGGTGATGCGCAAGGAAGGGCTGGCGCATTGGAAGAAGATATCGGGGTATCACCGTCGCTCGCTGGTAGAGACGGTGATGTATCGGTTCAAGCCGCTGCTGGCGGGGAAAATCAGTCTGCGTAACTACAACGGCCAAGTGGGAGAAGTCATGGCGTATGTAAGCGCCATAAACAAGCTGAATACCCTGGGCCTATCTGTCAGAACGCCCCGAGTGTAGCGGTCACCAGGGGCTGGGGAAGTCAGACTTGCTGGCTGATTTGGGAAACAACGCCCCAAAGATGTATTTAGAGTAGGGTTGGCTGCCGGGGCAACAAAAATTAATGCAGCTTTGAAAATATTTGACATTTCGAAACTCCTTAAAAAATGAGTTTTCAATATATCAAGGTGCGATCTGCCTGAATTGTACGAAGGCGACATTGATTTTATCGCTGTAAATAATATGACGTACGAAATGAGATCACCTCATACAAAGATGAGCGCATGAGCATCATCACGATGCTACACCATCACTGCATATTGGAATGCAATTCACTTTAAGGGACGGGTACATGGTCTAGTATTATAACTCTAGGCTTAGAAATTTATCTGGATATCTATCGCGGCACATACAGTTTTAAATATACATTTGCTCATAACCCCACACTTGCTTTCTCAATGGATTATTGTAACGCAGTCCTAATGCCACGGCCCTCTCTTCGGCAATAGTTACATATATCACGCCAGCTTTTAACATCAATGGCCGCAATGGTGTTTTATAGTAAGACTGCAATTTTGCTACCGATTGGTTGAACACATAAAGCCGAGCATCACCATCCCGATAAAAAAAACTGATAAATCCCTTACGGCTGGATAAGGCTAGCATATCATCAGTAACAATTAACCTTTTCATTAATCATGGCATCCATATGTGATAAACTATCATGTTTAGCTTCACTGATTTTTGAGCATTGCTTGGTGCATTTTTATCTTGAAAGAGAAATCATCTACCATTTAACTTGCCAGCAACATCGATTAAAGCCATGAAAAAAAACACAACTCACCTCCAAAGAAAATAAAAGCATCACTTTAGCAGGCAAATTAATGACATTGCTATTTCTTGGGCTATTCAAAATAGTATAAGCAAAATGTCTTTTCAATTTCATGAGTAAGAAATCGCATTGAATAATGTAAAGGTTTATGACTTTTACCTATTTCTAGGTTGTAGCGGTAATAACATGACAACAAAATGTATGCACTCGAATTATGGATATACATGGAGACCAAATCTAGAAACTTTACCAGAGGGAGATTATTAAGTCTTGTAGGCGTAACCTTGAAATCCGAATGACTTTGCCAATCCAGCAATCATATTTCTATGCTCAATGCGCTCAACAATTATTTTTCTCACTGAAATATCAGCCCTAGATGAAAAATGATGAAATTGTCTGCGTTGAACCTCATTGAGAGGAACTTCAATTTTTATATATTGATATATTCCAGATAGCACTTCAGGCATTCTAAAGTCATCCTCTTCACTATAAATGTCGAAATCATCCACAGCAAGTGACACATTCATGTCATTTAAAAATTCGAGTCCATCGTCAATCTGACTACAAAAACCACAAACATTTCGCTCAGTGATTTCTAGCACCAACTCTATGTTATTGGCATGTAGCTTTTTAGAAAGCAGTGCAATTTTTCTTAGCAAAATCTTATTGCACAAGTGCATACGCTCAAAGTTAATGAAATAGCGCCCAGCACCGTAAATTGACCTATTGCTTAATAGCATGCTAATGGCAGCCTCAGTGGCGGATGTATCATAAATGGATTTTTGATACTGAGATACATGATCTCCATACGCCTTGGCTTTATCGAAGTTCAACAAAATTTCGTATCCAATGATAGCGCCATCTGTAGCAACTATTTTCTCATATTTAAACTCATACTCCTTTAGGGATGAAAAGTTATCATAATAGCTTTGTGCGTTCAGCTCTTTCACATCAAGAATCGGACACTTTTTGTCTTTTAAATTGTGCATTTCCAAATCACCACACATCATAAAAATGATGGATGCTATCTTGCCATTGATAAAACACAAAGTCTGTTCTCATGAGAACAGACTTTGTGTTTTATCAAGGCGCTTTGTTCACACTGCGGGTGTAGCATTAACATCAAGGGTCGCGTCTGCATAAGCATCAAAGATATTTAATTTACAAAACCCTCCTCCCATGAAGCCAGTCGGTATTTAGCTAGGCAGGTCTCGGCGTAAACTAGAACAGCAATTATAATGACATTTCAGGAATAATAAAAAATAAATACATCATTGGTGGCTGTTAATTTATTAAAACCTAGCCTTCACTGATAGCGAAGCTCCTACCCCGCAATCTGAATAACCCATGGTTCTTTTGTAAGCAAAATATACTGACAAAAAATCAAGATAATCTTGCGCAGCATTACCCCATATAATCAACTGCAACCTAATATCTAGACATAAAAGCAACCCATCGTCATGATGTAGAAGTTTTATTGGAAAAATGCTTTATCAAGCGCAAGATGTTTTTACCATATCTGATAAATAGCACTATTCAATTGTGTATGCCCATCACCTTAAATTTATCATATAAACAATTTCCACGCCACATGAGGAAGAATAATGAATTCGCTAAAAAATGTATGGTCTGTTCCTTATCTGCAAGCTCGAACTGATTTCCAGAAGTCGTTTGCGTCAATGTATCCGGCCTGTCTGTGAGCCGTTTTCCGGCTCTGGCCTTGATGGGATCCGCACGTCGTCGTCCTAATAAAGCTACCAGTCATGAGAGACTGCTTTTTTAGCCAGGCTGCAACGTCGTGGGGTGAACGCTTCTGTCATCTGTTTTTGGCTCGCAAAACCGGGTATGGGTTATATCTGTTAAACGGCTGCGCTTGCGTTGGGATAGGGTTGGTAATCCCTGCCGGATGTCAGTACTTTCCAGCAAATACGCATTATCTTGTTGGCCAATGCGATAAGGACCACATGATGGTGATGGCCGGCCTCCAGCCTGGCGACCCATTCGCCTAACGATGATTTGTCACGCTTCATGTGAATTTTTAGCGCTTTGGCACCTTGAATAACCATTTGCCTTAAATAGCTATTGCCACGCTTACTGATCCCGCCGAGCGAAGATTTGCCGCCCGTTGAATATTGCCTGGGGACCAGCCCCAACCAGGCTGACAGGTCGCGGGCTTTCTTGAATTGTGAGCCATTTCCAATCGCGGCAATCAACGCGGTTGAGACAATCGGTCCAATGCCGGGGACGGTTCTGATTTTTTGGCACAAAAATGATGCGCTTGAGGCTTGTCCGAGCATGAGGCTCATGTCATCAATCTGAATATCCAGCTGTTGCCACCGTTCTCTCAGGCGTAATACCAGGGCGCGGATAAAGTCAGGCAAGCCATTCTCGGCATCTTCAAGGATCGTCGGCAGAGAGCGCTCGAAGATTTTTCTGCCGACTGGCACAGTGAGCCCATATTCCAGCAGCAACGCTCTCGTCTGATTGACAGTAGCGGTACGTTCGACGATGAAACGCTGACGGACGCGATGAGTCGCCTGCAATGCCAGTTGCTCATGAGATTTCAACGGGACACAGCGCATAGTGCCTCTGCTACCAGCCTCGGCAATGGCGGTGGCATCGTTGAAGTCATTCTTGTTCGATTTGAGGTAGGGCTTAACAAATTGAGCGGGAATAATCTTGGGCTCGAACCCCGCCTGTTGAAACAGGCGCCCCCAGTATTGCGAACTAGGACATGCCTCGAAGGCGACCCGACAGGGTGGGGTCGTGCTGATGAACAGCTTCAGTTGTGAACGAGTGAGCTTTTGCCTAGTCAATACATGCCCCATGCGATCCATCGCCACCAGGTGAAACCAATTTTTGCCTATAAATGTAAATCTGCGCTTGCGTCATGATGAGCCTCCTTGATGCTGGCTACAGCATAGCGGGGTGGATGGAGCAGACCATCCCATTAGGCTACTGCTCTCTTGATGGCGGACGAGTTCACACGTACGCGCTGATAGACCGATTAAGGAAGCAAGCCCCCATCACTCTGGTCTGCTGCGCTTTCGATGTTCCCACTTCCTGTTTTGACGACTATCTGGCCCGCAGGCATTACCTGGCAGCGGTTCTTGACCTGTACACCCGGCGGGTCGTGGGCTGGGCGATGTCTGATAAGCCTGATGCAGAGCTGGCCATCAAAGCACTGGAGATGGCCTATCAGCTGCGGGGTTGCCCATGCGGTGTGCTGTTTCACTCCGACCAGAGCAGCCAATATGGCAGCCGTGCATTTCGGCAACGAGTGTGGCGCTATCGCATGACCCAGAGTATGAGTCGACGTGGAAACTGCTGGGATACTCAGTTCATTATGCTCAAGAACATCAGCCCAATCTGACATAATGCCTTTGCGTTGACCTGTCGATTGGATGCTGATGTTCCCTGGCATTGCTGGGCCCCGCATCTGTGACCTAATAGGATCCTTGTGCTGCATCTTGAGTGTCCTGTCCTGCGTATGGGGTTGGTAGTGCATATTCCTTGGAGGAATGAGCCATGAACAATTCCAGAAACAAAGCTGAAGTTATCCTTGGTGTAGACACCCATCTGGATACCCATGTTGGGTTTTTGCTTAATGCACAAGGACACCAGTTGGGATGCTTGATAGTCACGACCAATATCAGCGGATATGAGAGACTCGTGACCTGGGCAAACTCTTTCGGGAGCTTGAAGAGAGCAGGCGTTGAAGGCACAGGCACGTATGGTGCTGGCTTGGCCAGTATACTGCGCAAGCATGGTATCGAAGTCTTCGACGTCAATCGCCCTGACCGCACCAAACGTAGGCTCCAGGGAAAATCGGATCCTACCGATGCTGAAAGTGCAGCGCGAGCCGTTCTTTCCGGTAGTGCTACCGCGATAGCAAAGACCCAGTCAGGCGCGACAGAAATGATGCGAGTGGTATCAGTACCCAGACGCAGTGCCGTCAAAGCCAAAACGCAGGCGATGAATCAACTCAGAGCATTACTTGTCCGTGCCCCCCAGGATGTTCGTGAACGACTCTGGAAAAGCAAGCCAGCTGACTGTGCAAGGGGCTGCGCACGAGTGAGGTCATTGGATTCTACTGAACTCCTGCATACCTTAACAACGACCCTGTGCCTGCTGGCCAAGCGCTGGTTGCTATTGGCAGACGAAGTTGAAAAGCTTGATGCCATGTTGGATGCCCTAACTCGTCAACATGCTGGCCGTCTGCGCGAGCAATTTGGTATCGGCCCTCAAAACGCCGCGGTGCTGCTTTCAACGGCTGGCGATAACCCGGAACGGTTAAGAAATGAAGCATCGCTTGCAGCACTTTGTGGGGTTAATCCTTTACCCGCATCCTCGGGAAAGACCGTGCGACATCGCTTAAACCGAGGTGGTAATCGTGCAGCAAATAATGCGTTATGGACGATTGTAATGGTCCGGATGCGAGGAGGTCCACAAACCCAATCGTACGTCGCACGACGTAGCGCCCAAGGGTTATCTTCGAAAGAGATCCAGCGTTGTTTGAAACGCTATATCGTCAGGGATCTCTACCCTTTGATCTTGGCCGATTTAGCTGACTCAGCGCGAGCTTGTTGACATAGGAGCGTCAACGCCACGATGGAACGGTTGTTAAGAAGCCTGAAGTCAGAGTGGCTTCCGGCTATGGGATATATGAGTTTGCGAGAGGCAAAACGAGATATCAGTTATTACCTGATGGATTACTACAACTGGCGGCGTTCCACATCAACACAATGACGGGATAGCGCCAGCAGAGGCCGAAAAGCGGTTTAACTATGCGTCCGGATTTAGTTGACCACTACAATGCTGCATCTATACCATCCTTGAAGTGCTGCAACTGTATCTAAATAAAGAAGGCTTATCAACTTCGACCTGTGGAGCATTGACAGCTCCAATGTCAGGGCATCCAAAGATGCTGCCGGTGTGCGAAAAAGAGACTCTTTTGAGTTAATCGCTTGGGCTCGCGTGGCAGTCTTGGCAGCACAACTCACTTGGTCACTGATCATAATGGTGTACCGCTTGGGCTCTGCCTTTCAGCGGGGCAATTAGCGGAAATCAGATATGCGACAAGTACGTTGCCCATGGCCAGGATCCAGACCTAATCATAACGTTATCGCTCGCGACCTGCGCATATAAGACTTATAGCAGCAGGGCTTTGCGGGCAGAACTCCGGCGCAGAGGGAGCCCCCCGACAAGCAGCGGTACCATAAAGGGCGTTCAAATAGTATAGCTCGTCATCGCAGGCGAAATATGGTCGAGAGGTGCTTCGGATGGCTGAAAAAGTTTCGCCGATCCTCAACGAGGTATGAAAAGCTGGCGGAAAATTTTGCAACCTTTATCAAGCTGGCTTTCTGCCTTCGTTACTTACGGGAACTATTGACGGACAGAAAACCAGCATTCTGAGAGCACAACCTAGAGCAGGATCGTTTACTGGAGCGAGGCCCCCCCCCCACTGGCTTGGAAAATTTTGGACGTCACATTGAGCAGCTCTTTTTGTTGAACAAGAAGGCTGTCTTCTACATCCCATAAACGATTCTGCTCATCCAGCCAGCCCTGTACATCGGTAGCTCCTGCCTCAAAGCGCACCTTGGCAGACCGTTCCGACTCCTTAGCATAGCCTAGCTGCTCCAGAAGATAGGCGAGCCGCTGCTGGCCATGGTGACGAGCCACCAAGTTGTCTTCGACTTCTACCAGCGCCGTATAAAGCTGTTTGCGAAATTCGGTTTCGGCAATCTGATAATCAAGTTCTGAGCTATCAATGGCGAGCTGGTTGCGATTGTACTCTAGGAAGGGAAGGGTCAGGCTTGCCCCCAGAACGCCTACCGGATTTTGCAGTACTTGAGCCAGCTTGTCCGACGCGGTACTGGCACTGCCGGTTAGGGTTAGTGTCGGGTAAAAACTGGCGCGCACTTCATCCCCTCTGGCTAAGGTCTTACGCAACCGTAGTTCCGCAGCCTTAACATCGGGGCGACGGGCCAGCAGGTCGGCGGGAATGCCAACCGCGATCTCGGGGATCGGCTGAAGTTCAAGGCTGGTTAGCGTATATTCCAAAGGACCACTACTGCGTCCCAGGAGCAGCTTCAGGGCATTGTTGGCCTGCTCTTGCTGCGTTTTTAACGACACAAGTGCGGCCCGCTTGCCCGCCACCTGCTGCTGGATTTGGACCAGCCCAAACGGGGTAATGGCACCGGCTTGGTATTTGGCTTCGGTTAACCGTTCAGTACGCTCCAAATTGATAAGTTGCTGTTCGCTCAAGCTGATGGCTGAGCTGAGATAGCCCAGTTGCCAGTATTGCGTCAACGTTTTGCTAATCAACATCAGACGGGTGCTTGCCAGATCTTGCTCGCTGGCGGCCGCTTCCCAGTCCGCTTGATCTCGTACTGATGACAATCTTCCCCATAGATCCACCTCATAACTGAGGCCGAGGGTTGGGCCTAACGTATTGCTGGATTTCCCTGTTTTCAGATCCTTGTTACTACTGCCATCAAGGCTGCCATTGACGGAAGGGGTGAGATTGGTATTGGCCTGCTCCGAGTTAAGTTGTGCGCTTTTGAGTTTCAGGGCGGCAACATACATATCTGGGTTAGCGGCCAGCACTGCATCGACCAAGCGGTCAAGTTGAGGGTCATTAAATGCCCGCCACCAGAAGCCTGCCTGTTCAGGTTGCCGGATATCATGTACCTGTTGCCATGCGGGGGCGATGGTGAGTTCTGGACGTTGGTAGGTGCTGTGTTGACTGCAACCAGCAAGCGCGATGCAAAGGGTCAAACAGGATAATTTTTGCATTGTTATTCCCTCGCCAGAGCGACTACTGGGTCGAGTCGCGCCGCATTGCGCGCGGGCAGATAACCGAACAGGATCCCAATGAGTGACGAACACCCGAAGGCCATCAAGATAGCGGAGAGTGAAAACTGCATCTGGATGGCATCGACCTGCTGGGAGACCGTGATGCCAATCCCGAGTGCGAGTGCGACACCAAAGATCCCCCCCAATAGGCTAACCATCACAGCTTCAATCAGGAATTGCTGTAGAATGTCTGACTGACGCGCCCCAACGGCCATGCGGATACCTATCTCACTGGTACGCTCTACCACAGATACAAGCATGATGTTCATCACGCCCACGCCTCCTACTATCAGCGAAATGAGAGCGATGCCTGATACCATTAGGGTCATGGTTGCGGTTGTTTTCTCCACTGATTTGATTATTCTGTCGCTGCTGTAGGTGAAGAAATCTTTCACTCCATGGCGCTTGGTGAGAAGTTCGCTCACTGCCTGCTCGGCCAGTGCGGGCGGAATACCATCCTTGACTCGCATGGTGAGCTGGCTGAAGTGGCGTTGGGAGATAAGACGGCTCATCACGGCACTATAGGGGAGCCACACATTGACCGACTTACTGGTAGGGCCAACCGCACTCTCCAAGGAGACGATCCCGATAATACGCACCGGAAGAGAGTCAATAAGCACAACTTTCCCAATGGGCTCATCCGAACCAAGTAGGCTGGAGATGCTCTTTTGGTCGACAACGGCGACTGCGGCCCCTTTTTTTATATCTTGCCATTCAAATAAACGACCACTGATGAGCTTGAGGTTTTTGACTTTGAAATAATCGTTGCCGACTCCGGTCACGTTGCCACTGTTGGTCTTATTGCGATAACGAAGTTGTCTCGAGCTAGCGATTTCTGGGCTAGCACCGGCCAGATAGGGTTGTTCGAGTAAGGCATCAAGATCTCCTTTATTGAGGGTCTGAATACTGCCCATTTGCTCATCACCCCACCCGATGCCTGGGAAGATCTCGATGGTGTTGGTTCCCATTGCATTGATTTGCGCGATCACCTTGGCGCGGGTCCCCTGGCTAAGGGCCACTACGCTGACGACCGCCGCAATGCCGATGATAATGCCCAGCATGGTGAGAAAGGTTCGCATTCGATGAGCCAGCATGGCATGCAGTGCCATTCGAGCCGCTTCACGATAGCGATCTTTATCAATATAAGGCCCTCTTTTGAGAGGCATCAGCACGGGGGGAGGTGGCGTATTCTGGCCACTGTCATGCTCGATGCGACCATCTTTGAGCGTAATGATGCGGTCGGCATGATTAGCGACGTTCATATCGTGGGTCACCAAGATGATAGTGTGACCCTGAATATGAAGTTCTTTAAGGATAGCCATCACCTCCTCACCACTTCGGCTATCCAGTGCCCCCGTTGGCTCATCGGCCAAGATCACCTCGCCACCATTGGTCAGTGCTCGAGCGATACTGACCCGCTGTTGTTGGCCACCAGAGAGTTGTCCCGGCGTATGATGGAGACGCTCGCCAAGGCCCAGTCTTTCCAGCAGTTGTGCGGCTCTGGCATGACGCGAGTTACGTTCAGAACCGGCGTAGACGGCGGGGATCTCCACGTTTGCGATGGCATCGAGATGAGGCAGCAAGTGGTAGCGCTGAAAAATAAAGCCAAAGTGGTGACAGCGCAGGCGTGCCAGATCGAGGGTATCCAGGGTTGCTGTATCCTGGCCACGAAAAAGGTACTGGCCGCGGCTAGGGCGATCGAGGCAACCAAGCAGGTTCATCAACGTTGACTTACCAGAGCCGGAGGCGCCGACGATGGCGATCATCTCACCGGCTTGGATGGTCAAATCGAGGGGATGAAGCACGGTGACCTCCTGTTCACCGCTCTGGTAGCGACGCTCTATTGCTTTTAGCTGGATGAGTGGCTCGATCATAGCATCATACCTTCATCGTCATCGGGCTCTGGAGCGCCTTGGTAGAGTTGTACTTCATCTTGTTCCGTTAACCCACTTACTACCTCAATACGGAGCTCGTCTTTTATCCCAGTGTTGATGTGACGGATTTCACTGGGAGCGCCCTTCTTGACAAGGGTTACTTCATATACGTCGTCAGCCACTTGGCTACCAAGGGCTGCCTGTGGCAATGTGAGTACCTGTTTGCGCTCGTCGAGCACGATGGTTACTTGGGTGGTCATGGCCATACGCAGAGCATGATCAGGGTTGGGTACGTCGAACAGGGCATAGTAGTAAACAGCGGTCCGGCTAGTGGTATTTGTGCTTTGTTCGTTGATATTGGTGGGGGCCAGCGCTACTGTGCGCAGGGTGCCTTGATAGCGAGTTTCTGGTTCACCGATCAGGGTGAAATAAACCGGCATACCAGCTTTGACCTTGCTGACATCGGCTTCCGAGATCTGAGTTTTGACCGTCATGGTATCTAGATTGGCCAATGTAAGTAAAGTTGGCACGGTCTGGCTGGCAGCCAGAGTCTGACCCTGACGCGCGGCGATGGAAACCACGGTGCCATCCATAGGTGCTAGGATCTTGGTGTAACCAAGTTCAGTCTGGGCCCGCTCCACTTTAATACGGGCGCTGTCTATATTAGCTTGGGTATGCTGTAGTTCGGCCCGAGTAATGGCCAATTGAGCCTCGGCATTTTCTAGATCGGCTGGTGACGTTGCTTCTTGTCTGAACATCTGCCGCTGGCGACGCCATGCTAGTTCGTGCTGTTTAAGCTGAGCTTGCTTAATTTTGAGCTGAGCGAGGCTGCTGCTGAGTTCTGTCTGGGCGGTTTTCAGATTATTCTGCGCAATCAATGGGTCGATTTCGGCTAGGAGTTCGCCTTGTTTGACCTTCTCACCATCCTCGACGGCGAGGTAGGTAACTTGACCAGAAACCTGTGCCCCGATATCAACCTGCTCGATAGCTTGCAACACCCCACTTGCGAGCACAGTTTGACGAATGTCGTCACGCGTCACGTGAGTGGTAAGCGCTACCTGAGTCGGTCGACTTGGCCAGAGCAACCAGCTAATAAGTCCAACTAGACTCAGGGCTATGAGTATCAATATGTCCCGTTTTGGATTCAAGTACATGTTTTATATTACTCAAAGTGAACAAAGTGTGGTGTGATGAGCACTATGCAACAATGCATCCGTTACAACGAGATGACCTGGTCAACGATGCTCAACTGGTCTATATCATGGCTGGTAAATAGTACGGTCCTTCCTGCTCCATATATTTGTGCAATGACTTTTTTTGTCATGTTTTGGTCTAAGCTTTTTGTTGGTTCATCAATCAGTAAGAGTACTGCGGAACTCACAAATGCTCTACACAGTAGTAACCTTGATTTTTCACCATCAGAAAAGGGATGTGTTGATTCACTGATCAAAGTGTTTAAACCATCAGGAAGACGACTTATCAGCGTTTCAAGCTCAAAGTGTTGAATATAATGATGCAATACATTGTTTTGCAATGCGTCGTTATTCATGGTCATGTTCTGGCGCAATGTGCCGGAAAAGAATTTTTGGTTTGATGCATGATAATAAAATCGACTTCTTCTTTCAGAATCTGAAAGGCACATGCCATTATATTCAATTTCCCCATCATATTGAGCATAAAATCCGGCAATAATTTTAAGGAGGGTGGTTTTACCACTACCTGAGTCCCCGGTTATAGCCGAAACGCTACCATTGGCAAACTGTTCATTGTCATATGAAATTATGTTGTTGCTATATTTAAAACTAACATCTAAAAGTGACAGGCCTAATCCTTCAATGTCATCATTATTAATGTGGTTAACAGTGCTATTCGCATGAAGCGTTTCTGAATCAAACTCAGAAATGTCTCTACCTCTCTCCTCAGAATTTTGTATTTCTCCCAGCGAAATATATTTGGAAGTGATATCGTCGATAGCGGAATTTGTAATTTGACGCATAAAGAATATGATAAAAATGTATGCCAGTGATATCTCATCGCGCTGAGTCAATTGAAAACATATATAAAACACACAGACGGTTTCAACGGCCGCCATGATGCCTTTTATTGCAGAGTATTTGTATAAATTCAATGCGCTTGAAACATTAAAATTGGCGTAATCAACCAGAACGCGTCGTAACAGGTTTGCAAATGCACTTGACTGCTGTGACGATTTTATGTCGTAAATGACATCACTTGATTCATTTATGGTTTTAAAAATTTTTTCATCAAACTCTTGTCGCATATGGTTGAACAGTGATACTTTGCCTTTTTCCATATTTGACACTAAGCAGGCAAGCAAGGAAAAAAAGATGACAACCAATGCTAACGTTGGTGACAGGGCCACGAGCACGGCAACAGAGAGCAGCAGCTGGGTGCCAGATATAAAAAAGTCATTAAACAAGGTGCTGCGCGACACATTTGCAGCAACGGCTTTCATTAACTTGTTTGTGGTGTCAGAAGGATTTCTTTTTTCAAAAAAGAAAATTTTATTTGATAGTAGCTTGTGGTAGAGCTTATCTGTGTAGCTGACGAGCGTTTTTGCTTCAATTTTTAAGCGTTCCTTTAAGAATAACCGAACCAACAACAACACTGTTATTTGAGATATAATAAAGAGGATTAACAAATTCATGTTGAACTGCTTATCAGCAGTGAAATTATCAAAGCTAAATAAATAGGCAGGAATAATTGTCGATAGAACGGCAGTCGACAGTCCCAACAGAATAAGTTGTGCACTCAGATTGAATTTAGTTCTTTTTACATGTGTATTCGTTGGTGCAATCAGTTCATCAAACACGACTGCATAACCAGATACCCCCATTAATACAATATCATTCTTGATAGTTTGTCTACCTAATGCAGGATTCATCACAATAGAGTACGCAGAGTTAACCTTTTCAAGTACAACATAGTGATTGGTATTAAGGTGAATAATACAGGGGGTAGGAAGTTTATCATAAAATGCATGATCGAAATATATAGCTCGCCCCTTAACACCTATTTTTGTGGAAAGTTCGACCAATTCATGCAATGTTGTCCCCAGCGATGATACGTTATGGTATTTCCTCAGAGATGGTAAAGTAATATGCTCTGAACTGAATCTTGATATATGGCTTAAGCTTGCCAGTGCACATTCTGATGGTTCACCCTGCAAACAAATTTCTTTCATGTTAATCATGTTAATCTACCCATTAAAATAATAAAAAGAAGGGAAGTGCCATAACATCCACTGTTCGCTCTTCTCTTTAATCACGCATTCAATCAAAAAAGGTAATTTATCTCCAACATCCCCCTTATCAATCAAAGGAAAAATCCTTAATTTAAGTTTAAAGCCCTCTACGTATACATAATATGGGAGAATGTCTTTTTTCATTAGTCTAGGAAAAACAAACCCACCAGAATGCAATAATGCACGTCGTTCAAAAATGGTAGACTTTTTATAAGTGTGCGCCCCCCTCAATCTTACTGTGTACTCGGGGAGTGCATCAGGAAATAAGGCAAAATCACATAGGTCGTTTTTACATTCACCGATGATTTTTCGTATGTTTTTAGCTGCGTCGTTTTCAGATAGCTCAAAGGGATTATATAAGTCAAGGTCACTTATCCAGTCAGATCGAAACTGCGACACCGCCTGCCCCCATTTACTCGACCAAGTATCTTTTGAGACATCAGAGATGACGGATAGCTTTTTTTTTGTTGCAAGTGCTAATACAACGATAGGGAATTCATCACTGAATACATGAAATGGGTAGAATATTACCCCTTGCTTTGTAGTATCGGCGTGTGCCCGGAGTTCAGTTGCCATATCTTGAACCCAAGAGAGCACAATGGCGTTCTCATATGTCATTAGCAATACGTAACCACGACAAAGTCGGTCGTAAAAAGTCCAAGCGCCGTACCAACCTGCTTTCTTAATTATTTTACGTTTATTACTTGTAACGAGTCGTTCAGTTAGACCACAACACGTCATTAAAGCGATAAAAAAAGATGACAATACAACCACTACTACACAGAAACAGGGCGTCCTCCTGTTTAAAAAAGACAGCATATAGTCACAAAAAGCACGAAAGTTCACAGTCGCTTTGTTTTTTACATTATATATTTTACCTACCAAGAAAAAAAAACAAGAGTTCATAATACTTCTCACACTCGTACACTGTTAGCACATCGCCATCACAATGAATCACCACCACATAGAATCAAGTACAACGAGGTTACTTGCTGCCGCACTCACATTAAAAAGCCCGTAAAAATTAACGGGCTTTGTTTCTGCGTTTAACTTACATGTTTAACATGTTTACAGCCATTGATTGAAGTTAAAACCACTCCCATGAGCAGACTTACACGCCTTGTCAGCCTTTTTTTGGTTTTTCTTGTCAACAGACACATTGCGATAAATACGATCAAAACCGCCAGTGTGATCGGCACCATTACGTTCGACCAATCGGAGACACTGAGCGGTAAAAGCACCGCCAACAACAGTTTTTGCTTCAGTTACATCAACGCTTCTCATATTTAATTCCTCTATATATCATTCTAAATACACAATTAGCTTTCTTGGCCACGATAAAATGACCACTCCACTTAGAACTCTTTCTAAACCAAGTGCTTGGTGCTTGAACTTCGTATTTCCATACATCAAAGCACTCTAATCTAGACCGTGGAGAGCAAGGTGATAATGCCATACTGGGTAGGCAGGATTCTGTTCCAGAGGGAACACAATGGTTTTTTTTACTACCGCGTTGTTAATGAGATGGTCGACCCTACCCAAAACGGCATCTGAAGTGCCAAAGTGGCGAATGTATGTTCCCAGGCGTTAATGGAATGGTCGCCCCTCCCCAAAACGGCATCTGAGTGCCAAAGTAGCGAATGCAAGTTCCCACTGATGAGAGAGGCGACCACCATGAAGACTGCGGCTATCGGCATCGATCTGGCAAAACATCTCTTCCAATTACATGGCGTTGATCAACATGGCAAGACGGTCCTCAAGCGACAGTTGAAGCGGGAGCGGATGCTCTCATTCTTTAGCAATCTTCCTCCTAGCCTGATCGGCATGGAGGCATGCGGCAGTGCCCATTACTGGGCCAATAAATTGCAAGGGCTGGGGCATACCGTCAAGCTGATGGCGCCTCAGTTCGTTAAGCCCTATGTAAAGACCAACAAGAACGATGCTGCGGATGCCGAAGCTATTTGTGAAGCTCTGACTCGGCCCACCATGCGGTTCGTGCCGATAAAGAGCAGCGAACAATTGGCCATCCTGGCCTTGCATCGTGCTCGACAGGGCTTCATCAAGGCCAGGACTGCTCAAGCCAACCAGATCCGGGGCCTGTTAGCAGAATACGGGTTCATCCTTCCTCAAGGTATCACCCACATAGGCAAACACGTTCCCGAGCTGCTCGAGGACAGTGAAAACGGCTTGCCAGGAACGTTTCGCCATTTGTTAATGCGACTTCACGAACACCTCAAGATGCTCGACAAGCAGGTCAATGAATTGGAGGACGCGATCGTTCGCTGGCATAAGGACAGTGCCGCCAGCCAAACCTTAGCCCAGCTGCCAGGTATCGGCCCTATCACCGCAAGCGCACTGGTTGCTTCCATCGGCAATGCGAAAAATTTCAAGAATGGCCGGCAATTGGCCGCGTGGCTGGGGTTAGTGCCACGGCAACACTCCAGTGGTGGTAAGCAGAACTTGCTTGGGATCAGCAAGCGTGGCGACAGCTATCTGCGCACCTTGTTAATTCATGGCGCTCGGGCGGTGCTACGAGTAGCAGAACGCAAGGAGTCGTTTTCGGGAAGCTGGCTGGCCGGGGTGATGGCTCGGCGCAACCCTAACGTGGCGGCGGTAGCGCAAGCCAACAAGACGGTTAGAATCATCTGGGCATTGCTGGCACACGACAGAAAATATGATGCCCACTATGGCATAGCCGCATGAAAAACAGGTTTGGCAATGTAAGGGCTGATTGACAGCCCTATGACCAAAAATTGGTAAGGAAGCACCGATTGCACAGGCAATCATGAAGTGATGGCGAGACAGGTCAGACCGTGGCTGGTAAAACCCGAGGGAAACAAAGTACTCCAAGTACGTGGCGTTGATAGCGGAGCCAGCCAGCGAATTCCATCAGGGATAGATGCAGTAGCCTCGATCAAAATCCGGATCTATGGCTGCAATCTCAACCTGACTCACTTTCATTGATTGAGGGCTTGGCAAACCGGGGCGACCATCTATGTTTCCCAAATCGATGCTGCTTGAATGGAACTAACTGGGGGCTCGGTGATCTGATCACTACCATTCCCTTCAAGTCTGCATCATGAGCACGTCGCTTCACCCCATCACCAACTTGCCTCAGTATAACAAGCCTTTGATTAACCGTGGTTCCCTCACCTTCTGGGTTGATGCCGCAGCCAGTTTTACACCGACCAGACCATTTGTACCTTCCTGATGCTCAAGGGGATTTTCAACCTCACTCTGCGAGCCACTCAGGGACTACTCGACTCTCTGTTCGAGTTGATGAATATGCCGTTTGCGCACCGGACTACAGTTGTGTCAGCAAGCGCGCTCGCACAGTGAAGGTGGCCTATCGACAACCCGCCAAGGGGCGTATCACCGACCTGGTTATCGACTCGACCGGCCTGAAGGTATTTGGTGAAGGCGAGTGGAAGGTCAGAAAACACGGCGCCGAGAAACGGCGAGTGTGGCGCAAGTTGCATCTGGCGGTAGACCCTGTGACCCACGATATCGTGGCGGCGGAAGTCTCACTGGAAAATATTCATGATGTCGAGGTGTTGCCCACCTTGCTCAACCCTCAGCGGCGCAAACTGCGATATGTTTATGCGGATGGCGCCTACGACAGCAAAGCCAGCCATCAGCTTTTTTCGCGCAAAGGGGCGACAGCCTGTATCCCGCCTCGTAAGAGCGCGGGGTTATGGAAAAAGGGGCATCCAAGAAATGAGGCCGTGCTGGTGATGCGCAAGGAACGGTTGGCGCACAGGAAGAAGATATCGGGGTATCGGCGTTTTTCAAGGTAGTTGCCGTTTTTATGCTGCCCGGCGTTCATTTTCCGGATTGAGCGCCACCATACTTACTGGTGTCCAGTTCCTTGTTTTACCAGACCAGCGTTCAGGATGCTGGCATCGTGCGGCTTCATAGACTGCTTCCCGTTGTTTAAGCAGAGGCTTATCCAAACCCTGGTGCCTTTGTTCTGGTGTGACAAACTTAATCCCGCTATGACGATGTTGGGTGTTGTACCAGCGTATGAAGCTGTGTACCCATGCCCGTGCTTTGCTTATATCGCTAAAGCCATCGGCAGGCCATGCAGGGCAATATTTCAGTGTTCGGAACAGCGACTCCGAGTAGGGGTTATCATTGCTGACCCGGGGTCTACTGAATGACGAGCAGACACCCAGTTCATACTTTTTGGCCAGCATGGTGAAGCTCTTCATCGGAGCCCCATTATCTGAGTGTAAAATTAATCCGCTATTCCGGCAGTTTTCCATGATGACGGCCCGCTGTAACAAGGCTGCTGCATATTCACCGAGCTCAATCACCCTCACTTCCGCTGCCACAATTTTACGGCTATATACGTCCATGAGCATGTATAGATAATACCGCTCCCCTTTGACCTCTCCTGGCAAATGGGTGATGTCCCAAGACCAGACTTGGTTCGGACCATGTGCTGTATAGCTGGTCGGACGGCTATAAGTACCACGGGGTTTCCCACCGGCTCTGTGGTGCAATTGAGCCTCTGCCTTCAGGAGCCGATAGAATGTTGCTTCCGAAGCAAGGTATATGCCCCTGTCAGCAAGCATGGGGACGATCCTCGACGGAGGCAAAGACGCGTACTCAGCCTCAGAGCATACTTGTAGTACCTGTGTTCGCTCATGTTCTGTCAGCTTATTGGCTGGCACTGGCCGTCTGGCTAATGGTCTTCCATCTGGTTTTAGCCTGCCGTCACAGTACCATCGCTGAAAAGTCCTGTGTGTGATACCCGCAACTCGGCAGGCCTGAGCATAGCGAGCCCCGTGGTCTACAGCTTCCTCTATCAGTGCAATTATCCGTTGCCTCTCCGGGTAAGAGGTCAGTCGTCCTCTTCGTTGTCCCGGAGCGCTGATAACTTTTCCTGAAGCACCAGCAGTGCAGCCAATTCGGCTAGAGCCTTGTCTTTTCGACGTAGCTCTTTTTCAAGCGCTCGGATGCGGGCTTTCTCTGAACGAACAGCTCGCTGTTCATCAACCAATTGGCGATGCTTAGGCTGATTGGCCGCCAGGCAATTTTGCTTCCATGCCACAAGATGCTCAGGGTACAGGCCATGCTTGCGACAATACTCAGCCAGCTAATGTTCAGACAATGCGGCCGTTTCAAGCAGGATCGTAAAAATTTGCTCTGTAGAATGCTCCGAGTCGGGTTCGATTTTTCGGATGATCAGCCCCTCTAGTTCCAGTTGTTTTCGCCAGCCATGAACAGTTGCAATGCCAACACCAATATCATCAGCAACCTGTCTGAGGCTCCAGTTATAGGGTGGCATCATATGCATGATGGCTCTCTCCCTAAGCTCAGGCGCAATCCTGTGATTAGCCATTTTACAGCTCCAGCCCCCATTGAAAAAATCAGGCGACAACTACCCTGCCACTGGGGGGTTATTGAGCGATCGCCATGCGTGGAAATACGCAACAGGTGGTGTGCTGCCAGGACCATTACTGGAGGGCGGCTTGGAGGAGTTGCCGCTGTGTTGATTAAGGCGGTCCTCTAACTCGGTAATACGGTCCAGCAGCTTATGTATCAGCTCGTGGGCCTGTTCGATAGTCAGAGCGTTAACCGCTGGAGTCGAGAGCTTTTTGGTCATGTCCGCAAGTATGCAATACGGGCGGGATCAAACAACTGGCAAAGGAAGATCAAGATACGAACGTCTCTTAGGGCCCTAAGCTTGCCGTCGGTGATGGCGCTCTGGGCTTTTGGCAAGCGCTGGCCAAGTGCTACCCGGACACGGTCCATCAACGGTGCTGGGTGCACAAGACCGCGAACGTGCTGGCAGCGTTGCCCAAATCAGTACATCCCAAGGTCAAGGATGCACTGCATGAAATCTGGGTGGCCGAGACAAGGGATGAGGCACACACGGCGTTTGAACGGATCTTGGTGCGCTTTGAAGCGAAGTACCCGAAGGCGATGGAGAAGCTGACGAAAGACCGGGAGGAGCTGCTGGCGTTCTATGATTTTCCGGCCGAGCACTGGGTGCATATCCGGACGACGAACCCGATAGAGTCGACGTTTTCGACGGTCAGGCTACGAAGTAAGAGAGCGCGGAACTGCGGGTCTCGGGAGACCACACTTGCGATGGTTTACAAGCTGCTTGAGGTGGCGCAGAAGAAGTGGAAGCGGCTCAAGGGATTTGCGCTGCTGACGTTGGTAGTGAATAACGTGAAATTCAAGGATGGAGTACAGGTGCTGGATGAGTCAGACAGGAATGCCGTCTGACCGACTCCATACACCAGATTCGACATTAGCTCCCAAGCCAGACAAATGGCGGTAGACCCGGTGACCCACGATATCGTGGCGGCGGAGGTCTCGCTGGAAAATATCCATGATGCCGAGGTATTGCCCACCTTGCTCAACCCTCTGCGGCGTAAGCTGGGACATGTTTATGCGGATGGCGCCTATGACACCAAGGCTTGCCATCGGCTGATAGCCAGCAAGGGGGGCGAGCGTCTGTATCCCGCCCCGCAAGGGCGCGGGGTTATGGAAAAAAGGACACCCAAGAAATGACGCTGTGCTGGTGATGCGCAAGGAAGGGCTGGCGCACTGGAAGAAGATATCGGGGTATCACCGTCGCTCGCTGGCAGAGACGGCGATGTATCGGTTCAAGCAGTTGCTGACGGGGAAAATCAGTCTGCGTAACTACAACGGCCAAGTGGGCGAAGTGATGGCGTATGTGAAGGCAATGAACAAACTAAATACCCTTGGCCCGCCCGTCGAGCAGCCCCAAGTGAGACAACCACTGGGGCTGGGAAAGTTGTCGTCTGATGGCTAATTTGGGCAACAACGCCACCAAGAGCTGTTAACACAGATTAGATTGGATTTGCAGCTTAGCAAATTGAAACGATCTCTATGAATCGTACAAATTATTACAGGTATTCTAAAGTCATTGTTGTACTACCTTCGATATTTTCAACGTCTGCAATGCCTGCGAGAGCGGTATGTTCCAGGTAAACCCAAGGGCGATATTTAAAGTTAACATGTTTAACCAAGGCATTTTCCAGCACGCCACCGGCAATCATGAATGACTGGGGCGTATTAAGACCTAGCATAAGATTTTGGTCGCAATTTTTATTCGTGACACCACTCGCACGATGACATAAGGCTTCCAAATCGTTGTCTACACCATTGCTTGAGCCATTCATAAATTCCATAGAATAACGATAGTGACCAATTTTATTCCCTGCATTAGTAAAGCCTAAGCCTGAATGATAATTGACCATACCGAGACCAGATACTTCGGAAATATTATCAGAGCTAGAGCTATCAGGGCGATTATCTGTGAAATAAACATTAAATTTCGTCGGGGCCGAGCAGGTGATATTCACATTAATACTTAGATTGCGGTTATAAGAAGTAGGCAAACTGTCAGCCTTATAATCACCCAGCTCCACAATACCACCATTCGCAAGGGTTGCCACACAGACCCCCTGGGTCACAGAGCCTTGAACCTGGAGGGTTGCAGATGGGCCAGCTGCAAATGCTGATGAACTAGCGGCCATC